>CAYNPF010000226.1:0-4384 GCA_964398895.1 uncultured bacterium | reverse complement strand
GAAGGCGGAGCCCTGCAGCGTGATCTGCAGCGCCTCGGCGGCGCCGAGCAGCAGACTGGCGAGCGCGGCGCCGAACGGCGACCACTTGCCCACGATCATCGCCGCCAGCGCGATGTAGCCGCGGCCGCCGGTCATGCCGTCGGTGAACGAGTGCTGCTCGCTGGCCAGCCAGGCCCCGGCGAGCCCGGCCAGCGCCCCGGAGATCAGCACGCCGAGCGTGCGGTAGGCGCTCACCGAGAGCCCGAGCGTGGCCGCGGCCTCGGGTCGCTCGCCGATGCTGCGCAGGCGCAGGCCGAAGATCGAGCGGAACAGCAGCCACTGGCCGGCGAGCACGAGGACCACGGTGATCAGCACCAGCGGCGTGGCCAGCACGGGGCCGAGGCCGGGCAGGTGCGCGAGGCCGGCCAGGTCCCAGCTCGGCAGGCCGACGACGCGCGAGGAGTTGGACGAGGAGTGGTAGACCTGCGTGAGGGTGAACTTGGTGAGGCCGGCGGCCAGCAGGTTGATGCCGAGGCCGCTGGTGATCTGGTCGGCCCTCGCCACCACGGTGACCAGCGCGTGCAGGGCCCCGGTGAGCAGGCCGGCGAGCACGGCGGCGGCCACGCCGGCCCAGGCGTTGCCGGTGAGGTCGGCACCCAGCACGTAGGCCAGCGCGCCGTTGAGCATCATGCCCTCGAGGGCGATGTTGACCACGCCACCGCGCTCGTTGATCGAGGCGCCGAGGGCGGCGAGGGTGTAGGGCACGCTGATGCGCAGCGCGGCCGCGAGGAAGAAGAGGAGGATCACCCGCGCAGTCCAGCACGCCACGCCGGGGCGGTCAAGGGGAGCGGTAGCGGCAGCGTCGCGGTTTGGTCGGAGGTGGCAATGACCGACTCGATCCTAGCGCCGATATCGGCCCAAGCGCCGCTGGGGCCAGGTGGGGGAAGAGGTCACTCCATTCCGGGGAGATCGGGGCCAAGCTGCCCGAACGGGTCATCAATCGTTCGGTTGCGGGTCTCGTTCTCCGCCCGGATCTTCAGAATGGGCGCGGCCGCAACGTAGAATCGGCCACGCTTCTCTCCTCGCGGCTCAAGGAGTCCGCTCTTGACCAGGAGACGCAAGTCCCGGCCAGCCACGCCGTCTGCGATGTCAGCAGCCTTGCGATAAGTCGGATTCCTCACCCGAAGTCCCATTGCTGCGTCCGCAAGGGCCATGATCGACCGTTCTGGCAAGCGGAGACGTTTGACTTCGCGTTCGAGTGCATTCCAGATCTTCTCGACGCGATCCATGCGATTCAAGACGGTCGTCACCTGTCTGAAATGGGCCTTCAGGCAGAACCTGATCCATGGAGTGGCATCACGCTCCGGATGCCAAGATCCAGCACCGACCTCTCCGAGAACCCGATAGTACTCCTGGGTGTTATCTCTCCTTCCCAAGTACTCCTCGATGCTCATGAAGACCGGCGAAACGTGCCCGCCGTGGGCCAACACCAGTGTCTGGAGACAGCGAGCCGTCCGTCCATTGCCGTCTCGAAAGGGGTGGATCATCACGAGGTTGAGATGAGCCATTGCGCCGCGGACGATCAGGTGGTCTGCGCTTGCCCCATTCAGGTCGTCGCACAAGGCGGACATGAGGGTGGGGACCACCCCGGCGTCAGGTCCCTCGTACACGGTTTCCCCGGTCTCTTCGCGCTTCACGAATATCTGCCCTGGGCGCCACTGGCCGGGGCTCTTCGACAAGTCGTGTTGCAGCATCATGAAATGGAGCGACTTGACGATATCGCACGACACCTTCGCCGACGGATCCATGGCCAACTGGATCACGTAGGTCATGGCTTGGCGGTATCCCACGATCTCCGCCCAGGTCGTGGCATCGGCGTCCAGTGGCTCCTCGCCCTCGACCGCAGCGAGCGCATCATCGACCGTCACGTTGTAGCCTTCGATCGTGTTCGAGCCGCGCAGTGCTTTGGCCTGCATCGTCCTACGAAGCAGCCCGTCCCAGCGCTGGGGTTGCTGAAGGACGGACCCGACCCTCTTCTTCAGAGCATCGATCTTCGCCAGGACAGCCCGGCTGTCATCGTCTATGGCGGGTGTCTTGAAGATCATGATGGAAAGCCCCTTTCAATCAGGACAACGGATGGATATTATCATGCAAGCTGAACGAGTCAAACGGAGTTTTCATCACAGAAACGCTTGAGTGCCTAAGTGCAGCAATCCCATCGAAATGAGACCAGCCCGGCCATTGTTCGGCGTCCCGGGTTCCTAGCGGAGATACTACTGCTGGGTCCGCTTGGGGCCCTGATTTCAGCTGCGGCCCACGGCGATCTCCCGCCGCACCAGCCGCGCCGCGGCCTCGACGCCGGCGGCCACCTCCGGGCTCAGCCCCGCGCCCGGCGAGAAGTCCGCCCCCTCGATGCCGATCAGCACCAGCCGCGCCGGCAAGCGGCCCAGGGCCCGCGCCAGGCCCACCGCCTCGGCCAGCCCCAGCCCGTGCGTCGAGGCTCCCGGCGGCGGCAGCGGCAGCGGCTCGTTCGTCGCGTCGAAGCGCCGCACCGTGCCCGGCGGGGCGCCCGAGACCATCGCGTCCACCACGATCACCGTCGGCTCGTCCGCCCAGGCCTCGAGCAGGTCCGTCGCCTCGCCGGTTCGCTCGATCACCCGCGGGGTCGTGCCGAGGCTGTCCGCTCCGGAACGCAGCAGCCGGGCCGTGGCCAGCCCGGCTGCGTCATCGTGACGGTCGTCGTTGCCGATGCCGATGACCAGCGTCGCGGTCACTCCTCCACGCGACTCAGCTTGAGGAAGTGGGTCGCGCACGAGATGCACGGATCGTAGTTGCGCACCGCCTGCTCGCACTGCCAGGTGAGGGTGGTGTCGTCCAGCGCCAGCCGCGGCGCGATGAACTCCGTCAGGTCCTCCTCGATGCACTTCTGGTTCTGCGCGGTGGGCGGCACGATGCGCGCCTCGGCGATGCGGCCGTCGGCCTCGATCCGGTAGCGGTGCAGCAGCAGCCCGCGCGGCGCCTCGGTGGCGCCGGCGCCGACGCCGGCCCGCGGCACCACCGGGACTGCCGGCTCGTCCGGCGGCTCGTAGGCCCGGACGATGCGCAGCGCCTCCTCGACCGCGTAGAGCGTCTCGACCGCGCGCACCAGGATGCTGTGGAACGGGTTGCGGACCTCGCGGCCCAGCCCCGCCTCCTTCGCCGCCTGCTTCGCCGCCGGCGTGAGCCGATCGTGGTTGAGGTTGTAGCGGGCCAGCGGCCCGGTCATGTACGACTTCACCGCGCCCGGGTTGCCCTCGGTCGGCGCGCGGCGCGCGCCCTGCAGCGCCATCGAGTGCTGGACGTGCTCCTCGACGAAGTTCCGCTCGAACTCGATGGGCGGGATGTCGAGACCCCGGTTCGAGACGACGTGGCCCTCGTTGAAGGCGTACTCGTCCGGGTGCGAGACGCAGACGAACTCGTAGTCCCGCTCGAAGTCGGGGAAGGTGAAGCCCTTCACCCACGCCAGCATCCGCAGCGTCTGCTCGCGGGCGCGCTCGAGCGGCTCGACCAGCGTGCGCAGCTCGCGCTTCGTCGGCACCCGGTAGAAACCGCCCACCCGCACGTTGATCGGGTGGATCTCCCGGCCGCCCAGCAGCGTGACGATGGCGTTGCCCGTCTTCTTCAGCGCCAGGCCGTTGGTCACCTGATCGGCGTGGTCGGCGGCCATGTGGACCGCGCTCTCGTAGCCGAGGAAGTCCGGCGCGTGCAGCATGACCACGTGCAGGGCGTGGCTCTCGATCCACTCGCCGCAGTAGAGCAGCCGCCGCAGTTCGCGCAGCATGCCGCCCACCTTCACGCCGCAGGCCATCTCCATGGCGTGGGTCGAGCTCATCTGGTAGGCCACCGGGCAGATGCCGCAGATGCGGGCGGTGATGTCCGGGGCCTCGGTGAACTGGCGTCCGCGCAGGAACGCCTCGAACAGGCGCGGCGGCTCGAAGATGCGGAACTTCACGTCCGCGATCTTCCCGCCGCGCACATGCACCTCCAGCCCGCCCTCGCCCTCGACGCGGGCCAGCATCGCCACCTTGATGTTCCGGGTCTTGCGGTCGCTCATGGCTTCTCGCTCGCATCGCGCTCGTGCTGCTCGCTGGCCTTGCGGAAGGCCTCGGTCCCGCCGGTGAAGCCGCGGAAGAGGCGCATCAGCTCTTCGTGGCTGTGGCCGTGGCCCTCGAGCACCGTGCCGAGGGATCGGGTGTTGGAACTGCCGCGGATCGGGCCGAAGCACCCGAAGCAGCCGCGTCCGTAGGAGGGGCACAGCGCACCGCAGCCGCTGCGCGTGACCGGGCCGAGGCAGGCCGTGCCCTTCGCCACGGTCAGGCAGACGACGCCGCGGCGCTTGCAGTCCATGCACACCGCGTGGCTGGGC
>CAYNPF010000225.1:0-4395 GCA_964398895.1 uncultured bacterium | reverse complement strand
GGGTGAGGTCGGGGGCGAGGCTAACCAGCACGCGATCCAGCCGCTCGCCGGCCAGACGGGCGCCAGTTGCGTGTTCGACACCACCTGGTCGGGCAGCGTGCACGTGCGCTGGGACAGCCTCGGCAACGCCGCCAGCGCCACGCGCCACGTCGGGCACCTGATGGTCGTCCCCGGGATCGGCGCCAGCCTGATCCGCGTCGTGAGCCACTGCACCTCGCCCGCGACCTGGAGCCTTGGCGGGGTCTGCGACGGCTTCGAGGCCCAGCTCGTCGGCGACGACAAGATCACCACCGCGCCCGCCGAGCTGCCGGCCGAGTGGACCGGCTACGTCAGGATCAGCTCGCCCGCCGGCACCCTCGGCGGCCTGAGCTGCCATCCGAAGGTCGCGGTGACCTGGGGCGGCGCCGTGGACACCATCGAGATCTGCGCCACCACCTGTGACCAGGCCAACGCCGGCGTCGAAGACGAGACGGCGCACGCCGACTTCGGCATCCGCTCGATCGCGCCCAACCCGGCGCGCGGCATGGCGCGCATCCGCTTCGGCCTGCCGCGGGCCACGACCGTGCACCTGTGCATCGTGGACGTGACCGGCAAGCGCGTGCGCACGCTGATCGAGGGCGAGCGCGCCGCCGGCATCCAGGACGTCGCCTGGGACGGCCGCGGCGAGAGCGGCACGCCGGTCGCACCCGGCGTGTACTTCCTCAGCCTCACGGCCGAGGGCCGTGCCTCGAACAAGAGCGTGATCCTGCTGAGATGATGTGGAGCCGCACCCCAACGACGCGGGGCCCCGGTGAAGGCCGGGGCCCCGTGTTCGCGATCGCCCCTACGCCCGGTCGCCCGGCAGGCGGATGCCGTACAGCTCGCGGTAGATGCGCAGCACGTAGCCGTCGGTCATGCCGCTCACGTGCCCCGTCACCTGCAGGATGCGCTCCGCCGGCGTGCCCTCGACCGGCAGCACCGTGGGCAGCAGGTCGCGCAGCCGCGCGCTCACCAGGTCGTCGGCGCCCAGCGCCGCCTCGATCAGGCGCCCCATCACGCCCTTGATCGCCGCCACGCCCGCCATCTCCATCTTGAGCACGTCGCGGCTGCGGTAGCTGCGGCTCGAGTTCAGTTTCTCGATCCGCACCAGCGCCTCGCTGCTCGGCAGCTCGGCGAGCAGCGGCGTCTTGAGCTTGCCGCCGGCCAGCTTCGGCAGGTGGCGGCGGAACGCCTCGGCCACCTGCCCTACTACGACATGGACGGCCCGCCCGCGCGCATGCGCCGCCACCCGCAGCAAGTCCTGGTGCGACATGCCCGGCAGCTTGGAGATGTCCTTCGGTGCCTGTCGGCCCAACAACGCCACCATCACCTCGCCGAAGTCCTCGCGCGGCACCACGCCCAGGCGCAGCCCGTCCTCGAGGTCCAGCAGCCGGTAGGCGATGTCGTCGGCCGCCTCGGTCACGAACGCCATCGGGTGACGCGCCCACACCGACTTCGTGCCCGCCTCGTGCGTCAGCCCCAGCTCGCCCGCCAGGTGGCGCATGATCGCCACGTCACGCGCGAAGAAACCGTACTTCTTGCGGTGCACGCCCTTCGTCCTGTCCACCTCCAGCGAGCCGCACGGGTACTTGATCAGCGCGCCCAGCGTGAGCAGCGAGAGGTCCAGCCCCTGCGCGTCGGAGGCGCGCTCCGAGCGGCAGACCAGGGCGAACGCCTGCGCGTTGGCCTCGAAGGCCAGCAGGTCCGCCTTCATCGCCGGCGAGAGCCCGCGGAACCAGCCCGCGCTCCGGTGGTCGGCGAAGAACTCGCGGATCGCCCCCTCACCCACGTGGCCGAACGGCGGGTTGCCGATGTCGTGCGCCAGGCAGGCCGCCTCCACCGCGCGGCCCACGTCCGAGGGCAGGATGCGCTTGGGCAGCAGGCCGGCCTCGCGCAGCGACTCTCCGGCCAGGCAGCCGAGCGAGCGGCCGATCGAGGCCGCCTCGAGCGAGTGCGTCAGCCGCGAGTGGATGTGGTCGTCGGTCGGAACCGGGAAGACCTGCGTCTTGTCGGCCAGCCGCCGGAACGCGCCCGTGAAGATGATCCGGTCCACGTCGCGCTCGAACGGCGTGCGGCCGTCCTGCCGGTCCACGGCCCCACTCAGCCTTCGCCCCGTCAGCAGCCGTTCCCACTTCATGTCCGGATCGCGCCTCGCAGGTTGGGGAATGCTCGCGCGGGTCGCCCCCGCATCGCGGGGACTATGCCATGGCCGCCCGGTCCGCCGCCATGAGGGGGCCCGCCGCTTCACGGAACGCCCCGGCGCTGCGCGGGGCCCACGCCCTGCGCAAACTCGCGCCATCGGCCAGCGGATCAGCCAAGCGATGCGCGCACACTCCGTTCTCTGGAAGATGATCTTCCGGCACTCCCGCTGCCTTGATATACTCGCACCGTCCTGCCTCAGGGGGACCACATGCGCCCCCCTGGCTCCACGGTTCGAGGAGGTCGCCGCCATGCGAATCTGTCCTGCGCTGATTGCCGCCCTGCTCCTTCTGCTGTCCGCGCCCGCGGGCGCGGCCGTGGTCGAGATTTCACTTCCCGAATTGGCGGGGACCTACGGACTGCAGAGTACTACCGAGCGGACTGCCACCTTCCACCTTCCCAGCTTCCCAGTCGCCATTCACGGCGCGTCCTTGCGTGTTCGGGGCACGACCGAAGTGGGCATCGTCCGCTGTGACTCCGGGAGCGGGGATCAACCCTGGGTGACGGTCACTCTGGGCGGGATGGTCGCCGGGCCGCACGAGTCCTGGCTCAGCGAAACCACGAATCCGCCGGTGGCCGGAGCGTTCGAGACGGTTACCCCGTTCGAGTTCTCTTCGATTGACCACCTCCCCGCGAACTGGACCTTCCTCGACGACGGAGAGGGCACGATCAGCTTCAGCGGCGCCCCGAGCTTCCAACTCTGCGATTGCATCTACCTGGATCCGCCATCGGTCACCGTGACGGAAGTCACGCTGATCATCGAGGGGGACTTTCCCGTGGCGACCGAGGTCCAGTCCTGGGGGCGCATCAAGGCCGCGTATCGCTGATTTCGCGTCGCACCTGGAAGCACACCGCTTCGGCGTGGCGAGCGTGGCGACCGCTGCGTGAAGCAGGCTCTGGGCTGGCGACCGCGTCCGGGTGGCCTTCGACTGCGGTCCCACCGCGACAGGCGCCTCTTGGAGTTCGAACGCGGCGAGAGTGGAGTTCCCAGGGGTCGGTGGACACCCTGGCGCCGACCCCTGAACGGAGCCAACCCCCGTCGCTGCCAGCGCAGAGGAACCCTCCGCCCTCGGAGGGCGGCCGGGATTCTGTCATAGTCCCCCGGCCCCCGGCGCAACCGGGGCAGGACAGCTTCGACATCGTCCCCCGAGTGCGAGGAGAGCGGAGAGCATGGCGCTGATCAGCCTCAACGGCGTGAGTCTCACCTTCGCCGGGCCCGCCCTGCTCGACTCCGTGAGCCTGCAGATCGAGGCCGGCGAGCGACTCGGCCTGCTCGGCCGCAACGGCGCCGGCAAGTCCACGCTGCTCAAGCTGCTCGAGGGCACGCTCGCGCCCGATCGGGGCGAGGTCGTCCGCCAACCCGGGCTGCGCGTGGCGAGCCTGCCGCAGGAGGTCCCGCTCGAACTGGCCGGCACCGTCCGCCAGTACCTGCACGACGTCTGCGGCGTGACGCGGAGCGACACCGCCTGGCGGATCGAGACGCGGATTGATCAGGCGGCGGGCGACCTGGCCCTGGAGCTGGACGCCACCCTCGGGGCGCTCTCCGCGGGATCGAAGCGGCGCGTGCTGCTGGCGGCGGCCCTGGTGCGCGACCCCGACCTGCTCATCCTCGACGAGCCCACCAACCACCTCGACCTCGACACGATCCGCTACCTCGAGGACACCCTGCTGCGCCGGCGCGGCACGCTGATCTTCGTCACCCACGACCGCAGCTTCCTGCGCGGCCTCGCCACCCGCATCCTCGACCTGGACCGCGGCGCGCTGCGCAGCTACCGCTCCGGCTACGACGCCTACCTGCGGACGCGCGAGGAGGAACAGCGCGTCGAGACGGACCAGGACGCGCTCTTCGACCGGAAGCTGGCGCAGGAAGAGGCCTGGGTGCGCCGCGGGATCAAGGCGCGCCGCACCCGCAACGAGGGCCGGGTCCGCGCGCTCGAGTCGCTGCGCGCCGAGCGCAGGGCGCGTCGCGACGAGGCGGGGCGCGTGAAGGCCCAGTTGCAGGAGGCGGAGCGCTCCGGGCGCATCGTGCTGCGCTGCCGGGATCTCGGCTACACCTACGACGAGGCGCCCATCGTGCGCGGCCTCACCACGACCGTCCTGCGCGGCGATCGCATCGGCATCCTGGGCCCCAACGGGTGCGGCAAGACGACGCTGATCCGCCTGCTGCTCGGCGACCTC
>CAYNPF010000224.1:0-4429 GCA_964398895.1 uncultured bacterium | reverse complement strand
AGCGCTTCGGCGCCGGCCTGTTCGGCGGCGAGGGCTTCATCCTCGAGCGGATCAAGGGCGACGGCTGGTGCTTCGTGCACGCCGGCGGCGCCCACGAGGAGCGCACGCTCGCCGCGGGCGAGACGCTGCGGGTGGACACCGGCTGCATCGTGGCCCTGCAGCCCACCGTGGACTACGACATCCAGATGGTGGGCGGGATCAAGTCGGCGCTGTTCGGCGGCGAGGGCCTGTTCTTCGCCGTGCTGCGCGGTCCCGGCAAGGTGTGGCTGCAGTCGCTGCCCTTCAGCCGGCTGGCGAGCCGCATCTACGCCGCCGCGCCGCAGCTCGGCGGGCACCGCAAGGGGGAGGGCTCGATCCTCGGCGGGCTCGGCGATCTGATCAGCGGGGACCGGGGCAACTGAGGTGACCGCCGGCCGCGCGGCACTGGCCGTCGCCGGGACCGCGAATCTCGGCGTGGCGCTCCTGCACGCGGCCATGGTGGTGGTCGGCCCGGCGGCCTACCTCTACTTCGGCGCCGGGCCGCGCTTCGCGGCCCGGGCGGCGGCCGGCTCACCGGTGCCGGCCGTGGTCACGCTGATGCTGGCCGTCGCCTTCGCGGTGATGGGACTCTACGCGTTGTCGGGGGCGCGGTGCCTGCCGCGCCTCCCGCTCCTGCGCACGGTGATCCTGCTGGTCGGCGTCGTCTACGTGCTGCGTGGACTGGTGCTCGTGCCCGAGCTGCGCGCGCTGCTCGTGCTGCACGCTCCCGTCGCGGTGCGCATGATGGTCTTCTCCGGCGTGTCGCTGGCGATCGGTCTGCTCTACCTGGCCGGTGCGGCCGCCGAGTGGGGGACGCTCTCCCGCCGCTCCCGCGACTGAGCGGGCTCGACCGCATACCGCCGCCTTCGCGCCCGGTCGAACCCTGTGCGAATTCCGGCATGGCCATCGTCGGCCCGGAATACCTGCTTGAACTCGCTTGCGCTGCATGGTTTTGCGTTGATCCGCTCGCTGGGGCTCGGATAGCATCTTCGGGCCCGGGGGCGAAGTACCCGCGCCGCGCATCACGAACGCGGCCGGAGCTTCCCTCGGGGAATGGCCGCAGCAGCGTCCCGGCCTACGCGCGGGACTCGACCTGACCCTGGAGAGAGGTTCGATCATGAGGCACCTTGCTACGCTTCCACTTCTCGTCGGGGCCGTGCTCCTGTTGGCGACGGCGGCCTTCGCGGCGGCGCCTCTGCCCGGCAGCTACCAGAGCACGGATCTGGGTGGCGTCATTCCCTACGGTCGCTATACCGAGGGCTGGACCGCGGGCGGCGGCGCTCTCCTGGCCGGCACCACGATGAACTGCGAATCGTGGGACGGCAGCACCCTGGGCGGGGTGTGGCGTTACACCTGTGGTGTCGCGCTCGCGCCGGCCTCGCTGCTCATGAGCACCGTGGACGGCAACGGCAACGGCAACCGCACCTACGCCTGCAGCTTCACCGGTGGCAGCCTGTGGCTGAACGGCGGTGGTCCGTGGGCCAACGGCGACGCCAGCTACCCCGGGCACTTCGACAGCTACGTCGAGTACGAGACCATCACCTACGTGAACTGGGTCCCGGTGGCGGCGGTCACCAACGTCGTGACCAGCGCCCACTTCGATGCCTATCCGACGATCTGCATGAGCTTCTCGATCAGCAACGGCACGCGCGTGGGCGCCACCGATCTCGGTGGCACCAAGCCGGCGGGCTACCCCGACTTCCTCGACACCGCCTGCGCCGCCACCCCGACGCAGGGCGCGTGGTGGAACATGACCTCGGTCACCATCTCGATCTCGTCCGGCTGCGTCGTGCCGACGCGGTCGTCGAGCTGGGGCGCGGTCAAGACCCTGTATCGGTAAGCGACGATCTCCGGTCGCGCGATTGGAGCGCACGGAACGGCCACCCCCGCGGGGGTGGCCGTCGTGCGTCCGGTGGGGCGCGTCGCCCTCAGGGACGTTCAGTCGGCGGTGGTCCCGGGGTATGGAAGGCGCGAGCCAGCTCGGGACCGAAGTCGGCGAAGGTGGGGAAGCGCTCGCGTTCGCGCTCGTAGCGGCGCAGCGCCGCGAGCAGCCGCGGCAGGTAGACGAAGCCGAGGCGCGTCTGCCGGTCGAGTTCCACCTCGGCGGCGTGCGCGCCGGCCAGGCCGTTCACCAGGCGTACCCCCACCGCCCGCACGATGTGCTCGTCGGCGCAGACCTCCCAATCGCGGTAGCCCTGGGCGAGCATGCGCGGGCGCAACGGCCCGAACAGCGCCGAGTCGGCGGCGATGGCGCGGCGACAGGAATCCGACAGCGTCCCGGCGAGCACGTGCGAGAACTCGTGCCAGAGCAGCGGCTCGAGGGCGGTGGGCTTCCAGAAACGGGGTCGCCCGCCGGCGGCGCGCTCCGGACCGAGGATGGCGTAGCAGTCCACGCCGGCCGCGGGGCGCTCGACGCGGGCGGCGTAGCCGCCGCTCTGGAAGAGCGGCGCGAGCAGGACGCGGTAGGTCATGGGTGGGCCGCCGAAGTAGCGCTCCAGCGGTCCGACGATCCGCGTGCGGCGCAGCGCGCGGCGGGTGGAGCGCACCGGCCCGCGGAACTCCGCAGCGTGCGCGGCGTGGAAGGCGGCGAAGTCGGTGACGGCGGCGAAGGCGCGCAGGGAGTCGAGGAGGGCGAACAGGCGCCGACGTCCGCCCGCGCGCGCCTCGAGCCCGACCGTGAAGGGGGCGCGCAACTCGAGGGCGGGGGGGGGCGACAGGCGCAGCATCACCGCCGGGGGGGCGTCGCGGTCGAATCCCTCGCGGGCCATGCGGGCGTAGAGCGTCACCGCCGGGTGATCGCGCCAGGGACCGAAACGCGCGAGGACGTCGCGACGGTAGGAGAGGGCCAGGTGGTTGAGCTGGGCGTCGCCCGCCAGGCACTGCACCACCGCCAGCAACTCGATGCGCGGATCCACCGCGACCTCGATCGTCGCCGGGCGGCCGGGGCGGGCCGTCCCGGCGGCGGAGCCGGGCGCGACGAACGATCCCAGCAGGAGCCCGGCGAGCAGGCTCGCGGGCGGGAGGAAGCGGATCATGGCGGAGCTCCGCGACACGGCCTCCAGCATAGCCCAGCCGGCGCCCGGTGGTCCCCGCGCTGGTCGCCCGGAAACGGGCACCGGGCACGGCCGGGAACCGCGGGCCTGCCCGCCGGGCTGCAACCCGCCGGTGGCCGGTCCCGTAGGATCGGGTGTTGGTCCACGTGCTTCCGGGGGGTGTTCCCATGCGACGATTCGCGATCCTGCTCCTGCTGACGATGGCCCTCCCCACCGGGGTCGCCCTCGCCCACGACCACGGCCACCACGGTACCTGCGTGTCGGACGTCACGGCCGATCCGCCCCTGGAGTGGGGGCACCGCCACGACCCGGGCCGCTCGCGCTACGCGATGGTCAGCCGCGAGGGCAGCGCCGTGTTCCTGATCACGCGGGGAGAGGTCGCCGTGCAGCTCAGCGACCGCGTGATGCGGAAGATCGAGCGCGAGATGCAGGAGGACGAGGACGACGACGGCGCGCTCGGCACCGTGATCAAGGACGTCGTGCTGGGCGGCGTGAAGGCGCTGCTGAACCACAGTCTCGAGTGTCCGCTCGACGAACTGCGCGACGTGCGCTACCGCGATGGCCGGCTCGAGCTGATCTCCCTCGACGGCGAGCGGCTCTTCGAGGACGTCCAGATCAACGATCGCGACCTGCTGGAGAGCTTCCGGCCGCAGGACGCCCGCGCCTTCGTCGAGGAGTTCCACCGGCTGGTGCGGGTCCGCTGAGTCCGCGTCCGGATCCTGCACGCCGCGAGGGCCCGCCGGTCGGCGGGCCCTCGTCGTGACGCGGTGGTCGGACCGGGCTAGCGGGCGAGCAGGACGAGGCGCGTGACCACCGCCTGCGAGCCGGCCTGCAGTCGGGCGAAGTAGACGCCGGCCGGCACCGGCCCGGCGTCGCCGCGGCCGCGCGACCACCCGACCGTGGTGGTGCCCGCCGGGGCCGGTCCCGTGTAGGGCGTCGCCACGCGGCGGCCGCTCAGGTCGAAGACGTCGAGCCGCACGTCCGCCGCGCGGGTGAGCGAGAAGGCGAAGCGCGTGGCGCGGAAGGCGGGGTTGGGGGCCGCGCCGAGCGAGATCTCGCCGGGGGACTCGGTCGGAGTCGCCCCGGCGGGGCTCTCCGCGTACTCGGTGGCGATCTGGGTCACCGCCGAGCCGCCCGTGTAGTTGTAGGTGAAGGCCATGTAGTCGGCCTGGCAGGTATAGCTGGAGGTGCGGGTGTTGCCCGCGACCCGCAGCCGCACCTGCTTCGCGCCCGACACGTAGGCGGCCGGCGAGGTCGTGGTCCAGGTCTTGGTCACGTCGCTGGTGCCGCCGGTCATGGTCACGGCCGATGCCACCTTGGTGTCGGTGATCACGGTCGAGCCGCCGCCGTTGGTGTAG
>CAYNPF010000223.1:0-4477 GCA_964398895.1 uncultured bacterium | reverse complement strand
TCGTAGTTGTCGAAGGTCTTGGTGGGATCGCCGAAGCGGTCGGTGTCCCAGCGCACCTCGCCCCCGAAGCGGTCCGTCCCCTCCTTCGTGCTCACGCTGACCACGCCGGAGAGGGCGTTGCCGTACTCGGCATCGAACCCGCCCGAGAGCACGTCGGTCCCGGCCACGGCCAGGTTGGCGATGTTGGCGCCGCCACCGGTCAGCGGGTCCGAGACCTCGACGCCGTCGAACTGGAACTTCACCTCGCCGCCACGACCGCCGCGGAAGTGCAGCTCGCCGCCCTGGGCGACGATGCCGGCCTTGACCGCCACCGCCTCGCGCAGGTTGTCCACCGGGATCTCCTTCAGCTTGTCCGCGGAGATCGTCTGCTTGGTGGCCGACGACTTGGTGTCAATGCGCTTCTGCGCGCTCACCTCGATGGTCGGCAACTCCTTGACCACGCGCTGCTCGCCGAAGGCGAAGTTGAGCGTGACCACGCCGCCGGCGTTGACCGTGACGTGCTGCACGGCAGGGTCGTAGCCGGTGGCCATCGCCCGAACCTGGACCTCGCCCACCGGCACGCCGGGGATCGAGTAGTTGCCGTTCTCGTCGGCCTGGGTTCCCTGCTTGGTCCCCAGGATGATCACGTTGGCGTACGGCACCGGTTCGCCGTGCGCGGTAACCTTGCCGACGACTCTTCCGTATCCCGAGGTGGCAGCCTTGGGTGCCGCAGCCGCCGGCGCTGGCGCGGCGGCCGGCGTGGCCGGACGTGCCGCTGGCGCCGTGCGGGCGGGGGTCCGCGCGGGAGCCTTGGCGGGAGTCCTGGCCGTGCTCCGGGTCGTGGTCGGCTTCGCTGGCGCCTTGGACTGCTGCGCCAGAGCGGGCATGGCCACGGCGACCGCCAGGGCGAGCGCCAGGCCGCTCCGAATCAAACGCCTGCCATTAGGGAACATGCGACTCAACCTCTCGGGTGTGCAGCGACGCAGTCGGTAGGTGCGGACGTATCGAGTCGTGGAAGATGCCAAGCCTTCGTCACGCCGTCAACGGCGGTCGGATCGGAGGAACACCCTCGCGCATCGTCCTCCGCGTCTCCACCGCGCCAGCGCCGGATAACGGCAGCGTCGCACCCGGACGGGAGCGATGGATGGAGCCTCGGAGTCGAAGTGTGGTTCGGTACGGCAGGATAGGCACCTGTGGGATACCCGCCGGACGGCGGTGCCCTACGCCCAGTTCGCAAGTGACTATCCTGCCTACCCGTTCCCATTGTCAAGAGTTCTTTCAGCCCCTCCCGAGACGTTCGTCCCCGTCAGGGCATCGTTGGTCAGAAGACCCAGCGCACCATGCTGGCCAGCTGCTGTCGGGAAGCCCGCGGCTCCAACGGTGAGCCGTAGTCCCCCTGGAGCCACTCGACGGCGTAACCGGCCTCCAGCGTCCACGAGGCGCCGGCCGGATTCAGCCCGAGCCCCAGGGTGATCGTGTTGCCGACGTACTCGTTCTGCTCCGTGTAGTCGTCCGGATCGGTCCAGCGGTAGCGGTAGCCCACCCGTCCGTTCAGGGCCGCCGTCAACCGCTGCTCGAGCCCCGTCTGGATGGCCCACACCTTCTTCAGCGGACCGCCGCCGCTCACCGTCTGCTCCAGCTTGTCGCGACCCAACTGGTACTCGACTCCCCACAGGGTGCGGCCGCCCGGCAACCGCAGCGAGAAACCGCCGCCCGCCTGCCAGGCCCGTTCCTTGGACTCCCCGGCCGTCGTGCTGTCGGGCAGGAGGAGCGAGTCGGCACTCTGGACGAGACTCACCCGGTCGAGGAAGTAGTTGAACGAGCTGAGATCCTCGATGGCCGGGGACGTGATCGTGATCTTGCGATAGGTCGTCGCCAGGCCACCGCCCACCTCGAGCGGCCCGTGCGTCCAGCGCAGCCGCGTGCGCAGCGCCTGGCCGTCCTCCGAGCGCTCGAGGAGCTTGCCCCGGCCAGCCAGCGGGTTGGAACCGACGCCCGCCGAGGCCGTGAAGTACCAGCTCCGCTCGGAGTCGGAGTGCCAGTCGCGACCGTCCACGCCCCACTCCAGCGAGCGGCCCAGCCGGCCGACGGCGCTCAACTGCTCCTGCACGTAGGGGCGCTTCTCCCGCGTCTCGGAGTAGTGCCGGTAGGCCTCGTTGGTGCCCTTGATGTCGTGTTCCACCCGGTCCACGTTCAGGGCCACGCGCAGCGCCTGCCCGCGGTCGTAGCCCAGCCCCAGTCCGCCGCCGGTGCTGCGCACGTGGTAGTCGGTCGGAGTGAACTGGTCCACCGGATCCACCGCCAGGCCCGTCTGGTCGATGAACTCCCCCGCCGGGGTGAGCACGGTCTCGTAGTAGTCGGCCGTCGAGTTCTCGCCCGAGTAGAAGAACCGCGCCGAGTAGAGCCAGCGCGGCGACTTGATCAGCGGCACGTGCCCGATCAGGACGGGCATCACCGTGGGCTGCATGTAGGTCGAGCGCTGCTCGAGGTGATCCCCGCAGACCGCGTTGGTCCGCAACTGGCCGAACGTCCCGCTCAGGCCGTAGGCCACCCGGCCCGGCATGCGCCGCCAGATCTCGGCGCCGACGCGTCCCTCGCGTCCCGCGAGGTCCTGCCGCCGCAGGTCGCTGGCGCCGCCGTCCATCTTGTGGTCTCCCGAGTACGAGGAGGTCGCCGGGTAGACCTCGAGCGTGCTGGCCGAATCCGGCGAGAGCAGGACACCGAGCGGATTCGCGGCGAAGTCCCAGAGCGTGATGCGCGTCTGGGAATCGTCACCCACGTACGTGAGCCCACCCATCCCGAGCAGGCGCGGGCTGCGCTCGATGGCATCCAGCGAGAACCCCATGGTCCCGCGGACCGCGTCGTACAACTGCGCCTGCGCGGGTGCGGCGAGGGCAGCAAGAACGATGATGGCTGGAGTGAGCGCGCTCAGCAGAACCCTGCGCCTGGGGCTCATGAAGACTCCTTTCCGGCTGGTCCGGGTCAGGATGGTCCGTCGTACCGTGCGGAGGACAAGTCTCTCCCGCCTGCCGGGGCGAAAGTGCGCTCGGTCAACGAGGTGCGCATGCACGGCGGTCGGATACTAGGAACTGGTCACGACAGTGTCAACCCACCGCGGCGGCCGGTGGACCGGCCTGAGGCGGAGGGACGCTCCCGGGCCCCGGAGACGCACGGGTGTCCGGCGAGGTGGAAGCGCCAGGGACGCTCCCCGGCCTGGCGGATCCCCACCCGACCCGAGCGCAGGATGCGCCGGCCCGAGCGCTCCGGCGGCAGGTCCGAGACCCACAGCGGCCCGCGGGTCAGGTCGAGCCCGTCGTGGGCCCGCGTCAGCCCGAGGGCCCGCGCCACGTTGCCCGGCCCCCGGGCCAGCCGCTCCTCCTCCCTCACCCCCCGGCGGCGGCGCATCCGGCCGATCCCGTCCACGGGCTCCAGGGCCCGGATCAGGACGGCCGCGGCCCGGCCCGCCGGCTCCGTCACCAGGTTCAGGCAGTGGTGCATGCCGTAGGTGAAGTAGACGTAGGCGTGCCCCGGCGGGCCGAACATGGTCGCGTTGCGGGGCGTCGGACCCCGCCAGGCGTGGCTGGCCGGGTCGTCGGCGCCCCGGTAGGCCTCGACCTCGACGATGCGCCCGGAGACCCGGCCGCCGGGGCCGTCGTGCACGAGCAGCCTACCGAGCACGGCGCGGGCGACGAGCAGGCTGCCGCGCGCGTAGAAGGAGCGCGGCAGCGGCCGGCCGCCGGCGCGCGGATCGCCCGCCGCGTCGGACCTCGCGCGGGACGTCCGGGGAGCCAGCCTACGCCGGCTTGCTCTTGAGGAAGGCGTCAATGAACGGGTCCAGCTCGCCGTCGAGCACCGCGTGCACGTCCCCGATCTTCAGCTCGGTGCGGTGGTCGTTGACCATGGTGTAGGGCTGGAGCACGTAGGAGCGGATCTGGCTCCCGAAATCAATGTCCTTCTTCCCCGCCGAGAGCGACGCCGTCTTCTGCCGCTCCTGCTCGCGCAGGTAGACGAACAACCGGGCGCGCAGGATGCGCATGGCCAGGTCGCGGTTGCGGTGCTGGCTGCGCTCGGCCTGCGACTGCACCACCAGGCCGCTGGGCAGGTGGGTGATGCGCACCGCCGACTCGGTCTTGTTGACGTGCTGGCCGCCCGCCCCGCTGGCGCGGAAGGTGTCCACCCGCAGGTCGCCGGGCTGGATGTCCACCGTGATGGTGTCGTCCACCATCGGGTAGACGAAGACCGAGGCGAATGAGGTGTGCCGCCGCTGCGCCGCGTCGAAGGGCGAGATGCGCACCAGCCGGTGCACGCCGCTCTCCCCCTTCAGGTAGCCGTAGGCGAACTCGCCGGTGATCTCGACCGTGGCGTCCTTGAGCCCGGCCTCGTCGCCCGGCTGCAGGTCGAGGATGCTGGTGGCGAAGCCGCGGCGTTCGGCCCAGCGCATGTACATGCGGAACAGCATCTGCGCCCAGTCCTGCGACTCGGTGCCGCCGGCGCCGGG
>CAYNPF010000222.1:0-4490 GCA_964398895.1 uncultured bacterium | reverse complement strand
CGCTCGTCGCGCACGCCACCTCCGGCGCCGCGGCCGGCAGCCAGACGGTGAAGGTGCTGCCCTGCCCCGGGGCGCTCGCCACCTCGATGCGACCGTGATGGCGGGCGACGATGCCGTCGGCCACCGGCAGGCCCAGGCCCGTGCCGGTGACCGGCTTGGTGGTGAAGAACGGCTCGAACAGGCGCGCCCGCGTGGCCGCGTCCATCCCGACGCCGGTGTCGGTCACCGAGATGCCCACCTCCCCGTCCGCGTCCACGGCGGACAACGTCAGCGTCCCGCCGCCCGGCATGGCATCGAGGGCGTTGAGGATCAGGTTGGTGAAGACCTCGTGCAGCTCCGCCGCGTTGCCCGAGACCGCCCGGTCCGAGCGCAGGTCGAGGACGACCTCCACGCGCACGCCGCGCCGCTTCGACTCGGCCTCCCAGGCCGGCTGCGTCAGGTCGAGCACGTCGCGCACGATCTCCCGCACGTCCAGCGCGGCGAAGTCCTCGTCGTGGCGCAGGCGCGTGAACTCCTGCACGCGGCGCACCGCCTGCGCCCCGTCGAGGGCGGCCCGCTCGATCACCGCGAGCTGGCGGCGCTGGTCCGGATCGGTCACCTGGTGCTGGAGCAACTGGGTCCGACCCAGGATG
The DNA here is from genome assembly GCA_964398895.1 of uncultured bacterium. Classification (GTDB taxonomy): domain Bacteria; phylum Eisenbacteria; class RBG-16-71-46; order RBG-16-71-46; family RBG-16-71-46; genus JANXPZ01. The sequence goes on along the minus strand of CAYNPF010000222.1, from coordinate 3,858 downwards.
GCCGCCAGGATGTTGTTGAAGTCGTGGGCGACGCCGCCGGCCAGCTCCCCGAGGGCGTTCAGCTTGGCCGACTGGACGAGTTGCGCCTGCGCCTCGTGCAGCTCGCGGTAGGCCCGGCGGCTCTCCTCGTAGAGTCGCGCGTTCGCCAGGGCGGCGCTGCACTGGCCCGCGAACAGCGAGGCCAGCTCGAGGTCATCATCCTCGAAGCACCGCTCGCCCATGCGGGTCAGGGTGATGGCGCCGGCCACCCGGTCGCGCACCAGCAGCGGCACGCACAGCAGCGACGACTGCTCGACCGGCGTGCCCGGCACCTGCACGGCGCGCGGGTCGTCCATGGCCCCGTTGACGATCTCGCCGCGTCCGGTCAGCGCGACGTTGCCGGTCACGCCCTGACCCAGCGGCAGCCGCAGGGCCATGACCTCGTCGCGGAAGCTCTGCACGTCGCAGGCCGCCGGCACCAGCACGCCGGCCGCCTCGTCGAGCACGAAGACGACGCACTCGTCCACCTCGATGACCGTACGGGCCTCGTGGGCGATGGTGTCGAGGACCTGGGCCAGATCGAGCTTGCCCAGGACCGCGCGCGCGACGGTGAGCAGCGCGGCGAACTTGCGCTTCTGTGTCTCCTCGCGACGCAGCCGCGCTCCCAGCGCCTCCACGGTCAGGGCCGGCCCGGGCGCCAGGCGCAGCAACCAGCTCGCGGCGCCCCGCCCCAGGTCGAGCGGCAGCCAGATGCCGAGGAACTCCGTGCCGGGCACGGTGGTCAGCTCGACCCGGCAGGCCTGCAGCGTGCCGTCGGTGGAGCGCGGCGAGTACAGCCCGCGCATCAGCTCGTCACGGCACCCGGGGGCGAGCACCTCGACCAGCTCGCGGCCGACGAGCGCCTCGTGCACGCCCGGCGCCAGGTCCTCGAAGGCCCGGTTGCCGAGCAGCACGCGGCCGTGCGCATCGCCGACGAGCAGCGGCGTGCCGACCGAGTCGAGCACGGCACGCGCGATGCGCATGCGCTCGGCGCGGCTGCCCGACAGAGCGGGTCGTGGACGGGTCGCCGGCTTCCGTGCGCGGCGCCCGCCTTCCGTGCGGGATGGTTTGCGGCGTCCCTGCGCCAAGGTGGTTCTCCCGGTGGATGTCGCCCAGGTGGAGGTTATCGGCCGGACGGCCCCCACGGTTGAGTCCGCAGAAGGGCGCCCGGGAGGATGGCCCGGGCCTTGCGATTCGCCTCCCGAGGACCCCCGCCGCCCGCCCCCTGCGAGCCATGCTCAGCCATGTCCGGACCGCGGCGCTCTGGGGTCTCGAGGCCCAGCCCGTCGAGTGCGAGGTGGACGTCGGCCCCGGCCTGCCGGGCTTCGTGCTCGTCGGCCTGCCCGACGCCAGCGGGCGCGAGGCCCGCGACCGCGTCTGGCCCGCGCTGCGCAACGCCGGCTTCCAGCTCCCCGACCGCAAGGTCACCGTGAACCTCGCGCCGGCCGAGCGCCGCAAGGAGGGCTCCTCCGCCGACCTCGCGGTGGCCCTCGGGGTGCTGACCGCCACCGGCCAGGCCCCGCCGGAGCGGCTGGAGCGCGCGGCCGCGCTCGGCGAGATGGCGCTCGACGGCCGACTGCGGGCCGTGCGGGGCGCGCTGCCGCTGGCCGAGGCCCTCTGGCGCTCCGGCGTGACCACCCTGCTGTGCGCCGGCGAGTGCGCGCCGGAGGCCGCGCTCGTCGAGGACCTGAGCGTCCACGCCGTGACCAGTCTCGCGCAGGCGGTCGGCTGGCTGCGTGGCGACGAACTGCCGCGGGCGCGCGCCGCCGCTCCCGACGCCGAGCCCGCGGCGGGCGACGACCTGGCCGACGTGCGCGGACAGGCCACCGCCCGCCGGGCGCTGGAGATCGCCGCAGCCGGCGGACACCACCTGTTGCTCGTGGGCCCACCCGGCGCCGGCAAGTCCATGCTCGCCCGGCGCCTGCCCGGCATCCTGCCGCCGCTGGAGCCCGACGAGGCCCTGGTCGTCACCCGCCTGCACTCCGCCGCCGGCCTGCGCCGACCCGGGCGCGGCCTCATGACCCGGAGGCCCTTCCGCGCGCCGCACCATTCCATCTCGGTTCCCGGTCTCGTCGGCGGCGGCTCGCCGCCCCACCCCGGGGAGATCTCCCTCGCCCACCACGGCGTGCTCTTCCTCGACGAGCTGGCCGAGTTCCAGCGCGGGCCCCTCGACGCGCTGCGGCAGCCCCTCGAGGGCGGCACCGCCACGATCGTGCGGGCCAGCGGCTCCAGCGAGTTCCCGGCCCGCGTCCTGCTCGTCGCCGCGATGAACCCGTGCAAGTGCGGCTGGCTCGGACATCCCAGGCGCGGGTGCAAGTGCACGCCGACCGACCTGGCCCAGCACCACGCGCGGGTGAGCGGGCCGGTGCTGGACCGGATTGACATACAGATCGAAGTGCCGGCACTCACCTCACGGGAGCTGCAGGCGGCGTCGCCGGGCGAGCCGAGCACGCTCGTGCGCACACGCGTGCTCGCGGCACGGGCGCGGCAGCGCTCGCGAGGATGCCTGAATGCGCTGCTGCCACCCGCGCGACTCGAGGAGTGCTGCGCGCTGGATCAGGCCGGGCGCCGGCTCGTCGCCGATGCGGTGGATCGCGGCGGGATGAGCGCACGTGCCGTCCACCGCGCCATGCGCGTCGCGCGCACCATCGCGGACCTCGCCGGCGAGGAGAAGATCAGCGTACGAGCGCTGGCGGAGGCGGTGCAGTACCGGGCGTATGAAACCAAACGACCCGCGGGGAGTTGAATACAATCGCGCGGCGCAGCAGACTCGCAAGCGGCGCCGCCGCCCTCTTCACCGCCTAGACAGTATGGAACGACCGGCTCGCGGTCGTAGGGTCGAACTTGCCCGCGAGGGCACGGGACCGGTGGCGGACGGACCGCCACGCTCGATCGCGGGTTAGCACCTTGCGGCGCCAGAGCCGCATACGAGAGGAGCCGGTCGTGAACGCGAACGATACCACCTGGGTGGGGATGGACGCCCACAAGAACTCGATCAAGGTGGCGGTCTTGCTTCCCGGTCAGCCGGAGCCGGTGGAGTGGACCGAGGACACCACGGTGGAGGCGGTCCGCCGGCTGGGTCGCAAGCTGCAGCGCCTGGCCCCCGGGGAGGTCCAGTGCTGCTACGAGGCTGGGCCGACCGGCTACGCCCTGCAGCGGCAACTGCGCCAGGCCGGGATGCCCTGCACGGTGATCGCCCCCTCGCTGACCCCGGTGCAGCCGGGGGTGCGGATCAAGACCGACCGGCGGGACGCCCGCAAGCTGGCCGAGTTGTTCCGGGCCGGGTTGCTGACCGAGGTGCACCCGCCAAGTGAGAGCGATGAGGCGCTACGGGACCTGTGCCGCTGCCGGGATGACGTGCGGGTGGATCTGCTGCGCGCCCGGCACCGGTTGAGCAAGTTCCTGCTGCGGCGCCACTGCATCTACCGCCAGGTCTCCCCCATTCGTTCCCCGAGCCAGTTCCCCGTCTGGGGCCCGTGCTTTGGATTCTCCGAGGGGCCAAGCCGGGTTCCCCCGCGTCCAGGCGCGCCTCGCTTGAGGCGCGCTTTGGCGTTCTTGGCGGACCGCTCATCCTGTTGGGCACAGTGAACAGAAGAAGAGGCCAACCGGACTTGGTTGGCCTCGTGGTTCGTTACAGCATCTGCCTTGCTCGCAGCGACACGACACCGCGGCATGCCACGATCACATGGTCCAGCACCGTGGCCGTCGCTGAGGATCAGCACTATGAAGTGCTCGCTCTGCCCGGCGACGTCCTATATCCGGTTCCTGTTCGTCGGCCCGTCGGTTTGACCTTCCCCCCGGAAGCTGACGCAGTCTGAGATGCCAGTCCTCTGCTAGCCT
>CAYNPF010000221.1:0-4496 GCA_964398895.1 uncultured bacterium | reverse complement strand
GGGTGCCGTCCACACGGGTCGGCTACACCCCGAAGCTCTACTACGTCGCGCAGACCGGAACGGCACCGCCCGAGTTCACGTTGTTCGTGAACCACCCGCAGCGCCTGTCCGAGAACTACCGGCGTTTCCTCTGGCTGCGCTTCGCCGAGCACTTCGGCTTCCACGGCACGCCGCTGCGCCTCCGCGTGCGCAAGAGCGAGTGAGCATGCTCCTCGCGCTCGTCTCGGCCGTGGCCATCGGCTACCTCTGCGGCTCGCTGCCGTGGGGGCTGTGGATCGGGCGGCTGGTCCGCGGCGTGGACATCCGCACCGTCGGCTCGGGGAACCTGGGCGCGACCAACGTCTACCGCAGCCTGGGACCGGGACTCGGCATCGTCACGCTGCTGCTCGACATCGCCAAGGGCGCCCTGCCGGTTTGGCTGGTCCCGCACCTCGCCTTGGCCACCGCGTTCCCGGGCGGGCCGGAGTGGTGCCGGATCGCCGTCGCGCTCGCGGCAGTGGCGGGACACGTCTGGACCTTCCTCGCCGGCTTCCGCGGCGGCAAGGGCGTGGCGACCACCGTGGGGGTGCTGCTGGCGCTGGCGCCGGCCGCCTTCGGCGTCTTCGTCCTCGTCTTCGTCGCGACCGTGGCGATCACGCGGTACATCTCCGTGGGCTCGACGCTCGGAGCGGCGGCGTTCGTCGTCACCCTGGGCGTGACCGGCCACGCCGGCTGGCGCAGCCCGACGTTCCTGCTGGGTGTGCTTCTGGCCGCGCTCGTCATCGCCCGGCATCGTGACAACTTCCGCCGCCTGCGGCGCGGCGAGGAGCGGCGTTTCTCCTGGAAGGGGGGCAGGGGCACGTGACCACCGTGGCGGTGTTGGGCCCCGGCTCGTGGGGCACGACGCTGGCGATCCACCTCGCCCAGCTCGGGGCCGACGTGCGGCTCTGGGGCAACATCCGCGAGGATCTCGAGGCGCTCGACCGCGACCGCGAGAACCGGAAGTTTCTGCCTGGCATTGCGCTCGCTCCGGGGGTTAAGGTGACACGCGAACTCGGGCGGGCCCTCGAGGGAGCGGAGGTCGTCTTCTACGTGGTTCCCGCGCAGGCCCTGCGGGAGGTGGCCGGGCAGGTGGCCGCGGCCGGCTGTCGGGCGCAGGCGGTGTGCTGCGCCAAGGGCCTCGAGCTGGGCACCCTGAAGCGCCTGAGCGAAGTGCTGCGGGAAAGCCAGGGCGGCGACCCGGTCATCCTCACCGGGCCGAGCCACGCCGAGGAGGTCAGCCGCGGCATCCCGACCACCGTGGTCGTGGCGGCCCATGATGAGGAGCATGCGCGGGCGGTGCAGGTGCTCTGCTCCAGCCCGGCGTTTCGGGTCTACACGAACACCGACGTGGCGGGCTGCGAGTACGCCGCCGCGCTGAAGAACGTGATCGCCATCGCCGCGGGCGTCTGCGACGGCATCGGCTGGGGGGACAACACCAAGGGCGCCCTGCTGACGCGCGGACTGGCGGAGATCTCGCGCCTCGGCGTCGCCCTGGGCGGACGGCGCGAGACGTTCTTCGGCCTGGCCGGCCTGGGCGACCTGGTGACGACGGCGATGAGCCGCCACAGTCGCAACCGGCACGTGGGCGAGGGGATCGGCCGGGGCCGGAGCCTGAAGGAGATCCTGGGAGACATGGTGATGGTCGCCGAGGGCGTGACCACGTCACGCGCGGCTCGCGACCTCGGTCGTGCCCACGGCGTCGAGCTGCCGATCACCGAGGAGGTCTGTGCGATGCTGTTCGATGGCAAGAGCCCGCGGGACTCGCTGCTTGCCCTCATGACCCGCGACCTGAAGAGGGAGCAATGAAGCGCACCCGCCCAGCAACCCGTCGCTCCAAGCCGATTCCCGCGCGCCGCGCCGTCCGCAAGGCCGCCAGGGTCGCGGCCCCGTCCCGGCGGAAGCCGGCGCGGCCGAAGGCGCCCCGCCCGAAGCCGTCCGTCCGCAAGAGCGCGCCCCGTCCCGCTTCGCAACGGGCGTCCCGCCCGAAGCCGGCCCCCGGGAAGGCACCCAGGCGGACCGCCGCGAAGCCGTCCGTCCGCAAGAACGCGCCCAGGCCGGCAAGCGTGACGAGGAAGACGAAGAAATCCGTGTCGAAGCCGGCGACAGTGCCGGTGAAGCGGAAGCCCGCGCCGAAGCCGACGTCCGCGCCGGCGAAGCAGAGGCTCGCGGTGCCGATTCCGGCGGCGGCCATGGCCACTCCGAAGGCTCCCGCAGCACCCCCCGCTCGCCCCGCGCCGCCGGTGGATCCCAAGCTCTACCGCCCGATCAGCGAGGTCGCCGAGGTCGTGGGGGTGAAGGCGCACGTCCTGCGCTACTGGGAGACCCAGTTCAGCATGCTGCGGCCCCGGAAGAACCGGGCCGGGAACCGCATGTACCGCCCGGAGGAGGTCCAGCTCCTCGTCCGCATCAAGGAGCTGCTCTACGACCGCCGGTTCACCATTGCCGGGGCCCGGAGCTACCTCGCGACACAGCGCCGGGAGGCCCCGCCGAAGCCGGCGGAGCCGGCGGCCGGCGACACGGAGCGCAAGCTGCTGCTGCACGAGGTGAAGAGCGGCCTGAAGCAGCTCCTGGGCCGCCTGCGCGAGCCCGGCGAAGGGGACTGAGCGGGTCGCCGGGGTCCCGCCGGGCCGCTTGCGGGCGGAGCCGGACTCGCCTAGATTCATCGGGCAACGAAGACATCCCTTGCGGTCGGGGCGTAGCGCAGCCTGGTAGCGCACCTGCATGGGGGGCAGGTGGTCGCTGGTTCAAATCCAGTCGCCCCGACCATTCTGGCGGCGGGCGCCCGTGGCGACACGGGCGCCCGTTCGCGTTACCGGCGCGCTTGGCCGGGCTCCGGCCCCGTGTTACGTTCGCCGCGAGGACTCACACCTTGAAGACTCCCCAGCTGTCCCGCTTCAGCATTTCGATGAGCGCGACCCTGGCCCGCGACCTCGACGCCATGGCCCGGGAGCGCGGCTACGCCAACCGCTCGCAGGCCGTCTCGGACATGGTCCGGGCCCAACTGGTCGAGCACCACGCCCACACCGGCACCCGGGAGATCGCCGGGACGATCACCATCGTCTACGACCACCACCACCGCAACCTGCAGCCCCTGCTCACCGGAATCCAGCACGACCACGGGCACCTGATCGTCTCGACCCTGCACGTGCACCTCAGCCACCACGTCTGCATGGAGGTGCTGGTGGTGCGCGGCGCGGCCCGGGAGGTGCGCCGCCTGGCCGACCGCCTGATCGCGGCCCGCGGGGTGACGCACGGGCGTCTCACCGTCACGACCACGGAAGGGGACGATCCGGCGTGACGGTCCGGCGCTAGCGGCGGACAGGAGGGAGAACGCGTTGCACATCCCCGATGGCTTCCTCGATGCGCGCACCGCCGTGATCAGCGGAATGGTCGCGGCCGCCGGCGTCGGCGTCGCGGTGGCCGGGCTGCGACGCAGCCTGCCGCCGCGGCGCGTGCCGATGGTGGGGCTGGCCGCGGCCTTCGTCTTCGCCGCGCAGATGCTCAACTTCCCGGTGGCCGCCGGCACGTCGGGGCACCTGATCGGCGGCACGCTGGCCGCGGTGCTCCTCGGGCCCGGCGCGGCGGTGGTCGCCATGACGTCCGTGCTCGTCCTGCAGTGCTTCCTGTTCGCCGACGGCGGCGTCACCGCGCTGGGGGCGAACATTTTCAACATGGCCCTCGTGGCCCCGGTGGTCGGCTACGTCGTCTACCGCGCGCTCTGGCGCCTCGCCGGCGGTGGCTACCGCGCGCGCCTCTTCGCCGTCGCGTTCGCCGCCTGGGCCTCCACGGTGCTGGCCGCGATCGCCTGCGCCGGCCAGCTCGCCCTGTCGGGCACGGTGGCCTGGCGGGCCGCCCTGCCGGCGATGGTCGGAGTGCACCTGCTCATCGGCGTCGGGGAGGCCGTGATCACCACGCTGGTGGTCGCGGCCGTGGCTGCCGCCCGCCCCGAGTTGCTGGAGCCGGAGGCGACGACACGCCGACCGCAACGAGCCGGGCTGCTCGTCGCCCAGGGGCTCGTGGTGGCCCTCGGACTGGCGCTCTTCGTCGCGCCGTTCGCCTGTGGCTGGCCCGACGGACTGGACTGGGTCGCGGGCCGGCTGGGCTTTTCCCCGCGCGCCCTCGAGGCGGCCGGCGCCCCCCTGGCCGGCTACGGGGTGGCGGGAATCACCAGCCCGCTGGCCACCGCGGTCGCCGGGGCCGTCGGCACGCTGGTGGCCTTCGCGCTCGCGGGCGTGCTTGCCCTCGTGCTCGGGCGCCGGCGGCCGACCCGCCCGGGCGCCGGATGATCCCGGCCCTGCTCGAGCCCTACGAGCCGCGCGACAGCCTCGCGCACCGGCTGCCCGCGGGTCTGAAGTGCGCGGTGACCCTCGCCGGCGTGGGCGGCATCGTCCTGTTGCCGCGCGGGGCGTGGGCGGCCTACGCCGTCGCCGCCGTCCTGCTCCTCGGCGCGGCGCTGGTCGCGCGTCTGGACCTGC
>CAYNPF010000220.1:0-4528 GCA_964398895.1 uncultured bacterium | reverse complement strand
CAAAGGAGGGGAAGGTGTTCGGATTGGGTGGCGGCGAGACGCTGATCATCCTGTTCCTCGTCGTGCTCCTGATCTTCGGGCCGAGCCAGTTGCCCAAGCTCGCCAAGGCGATCGGGAACGCCTCGCGGGAGTTCCGCAAGGCGCAGCGCGAGGTCACCGACGAGCTGAACCGTGATCCCACGGAGAGCCGTCCGACGGAGCGCAAGGACACGGACACGAACACGAAGCCGCCGGTGGGATGAGCGGGGGCCGTCGGGGCCCCGGAGAACACAAAGGGCGGCGGGGATCGCTCCCCGTCGCCCTTGGCGTTGCCACCGCGGCTCGGTCCGGCTAGCGCGACTCGGGCGGGCGGAAGTCGAGGATCTTCGCCTTCATCTGGAGCTGCTCCAGCCAGCCGGCGAAGAACGTGCGCTGCCGGCTGCCGAGGATCGCGTTGACCAGCGGGGCCTTCATCCGGTCGTAGGTCGAGTCCGTCGGGGCGAGCATGCGCCCGTTGAGCCGGGCGAAGTACCAACCGGCCGGCTCGCGCAGCGGCCCGACGACCTTGCCGGGCGTCGCCGCGAACAGCGTGCCGATCAGGTCGGGCGCCGAGGCCAGGCGCTGGTCCGGCTGCATCCGCGACATCCCCGTCACCTGGAAGGCCTCCACACCCGACTCGCCCGCCGCCGCCTCCAGCGTCCGGCCCGCGGCCAGGGCCTGGGAGATGCGGTCGGCCACCGGCTTGACCTGCTGCACGCGCGCCTCGAGCTCGGCCATCTGGCGCAGCGTGGCGTCGAGCTGCTTGCGCTGCAGGGCGCCGCCCGGGTGCAGCTCGGCGACCTGCGCGAGGACGAAGACGTCCTGGTCCTGGAAGATCGGGCTGACCGCCTGCGGCTTGGCGCTGAGCGCCCAGTCGGCCACCTCGGGCGTCTCCTGCAGCGTCTGCGGGAGGTTGCCGAGGTTGAAGAAGCCGGTGCGCACGGTCCCCATGCCCTTCTCGGCCGCCGCCTTGCCCAGGCTGCGCAGCGCCTTGGCCCGGGCGGCCAGCTTCTGGACCTCGTGCTTCTGGGTGTCGCCCGCCTGCACGACGCGCACGACGATCTGGGCCAGGCGCAGGCTCGGGGTCGGCTGGCCGGGCTGCGGCACGCGCTCCAGGAGCTTCATGATGATGAAGCGGCTGCCGCTCTGCACCGGGTCGGTGACCTGGCCGGGCTGCAGGGCCGCGACCTTCGGGCCCATGTCGGAGCCGAGTTCCGCGGGCTGGATCGGGCGATCGATCACGCCGCCCTTGGCCGCCCCCGGGCCCTCGGAGTAGCTCTTGGCCAGCTCGGCGAAGTCGTCACCCTGGCGGATGCGATCCACCAGGCTCTGGGCGGTCTGCCGGGCGGGGCGGAGATCCTCCTCGGTGAACTGCTTGGGGATCACCAGCAGTTCGAGGTCGGCCCGCGGCTCCGAGTAGAAGCGGCCCTTGTACTCCTCGTAGACGCGGTCGAGGTCGGCCGGCGTCGGCGGGGCGACCTTGGCCTGCAGGTCGGGCGTGACCACCACCACGGTGGCCGCGACCTGGTCGAAGCGCTCGTGGTAGGCCTGCAGCAGCTCGGGCTCGCTCAGCTTGAGCGAGGACATCAGCCGCTCCTGGAGCTTCTGGGAGGGGAGCTCCTGCCGCACGCGCTGCTCGTAGTAGGGCCACGAGGGATGGTCCGGGCTGGAGAGCGCCGCGCCGTACTTCTGCGGATCGAACTTGCCCTCGGTCTGGAACTCCGGTTCCTCACGCAGCCACTCCGGCGGGTAGTTCTGCAACATGAGGACGACTTCGCGGTCGTTGGCCTTCAGCCCGACCGCCTCCGCCTGCGCCGTCATGAGCTGGCGGGCCACCAGTTCGTGCCACGCCTGGGTCCGGACGTTCTTCTCGTCGCGGTCCGTGGGGTCGGCACCGTACTGCTGGTGGAAGGCGGTGCGCTGCCGGGCCAGGGCATCGTCGTACTCCTGGCCGGTGATGGGCACGCCATTCACGCTGCCCGCGGCACCGCTGGTCCGTCCGCCGCCGCCGAGGCTGGACAGGAAGTTGAAGCCGAGGACGAAGGTGACGACCGTGACGATGGTAAGCACCCACCAGATCAACTGGGTGTGCCTGCCGCCGGTACGCAGGTAGCGCAGCATTCAGAGCTCCCGGAACGGGCCAGAGGATCGTGGAACAAAGTGACCATGGATTCTACCAGCCGACCGGGGCCCACTCAACCGCGCCCCGTTCCGCGGGGCGCGACGGGGGCGAATGCGCGGCGGGACGCGACTTCCGTTGCCTGACCGCGCGGCCTGTGCTACCTCTCAACCCGTGGTGGAGCCTTCGCCGGTGGAGGGCAGATGAGCACGCGTAGCGAGACCCCCGCCCGACCGGCCGAGACCGAGCCGGCGCCGCGATCGACCTCGTGGCCGCCGCAGGTCCTGGACGCGCTCGAGCAGGGCGTGGTGGCGTTCGATCGCGAGCGCCGGGTCATCTACAACAACCGCCGCATCGAGGAGCTGCTGGCCGTCGAGCCGGGAGCCCTGCTGGGGATGCCGGCGGCCCGGCTGCTGCCGGGGGCGGACGCGCGCTGGCTCAAGGGTTCGTCGCGCGAGCCCCGCGAGTTCCGCATCGAGGCCGAGGGACGCGAGCTGACGCTCAAGGCCGAGTCCCTGCCGATGCGCGACGAGGAGGGAACGCTGCTCGGCTCGGTCGTGCTGGCGGACGCCACGTCGGAGAGCGAGGACGGCGAGTTCCAGAAGAACATCGACCGTCTGGTCTCCCTGGGCGAGCTGTCCGCCTACGTCGCGCACGAGATCCGCAACCCGCTCACCGGGATCCGCACCACGGTCCAGTACGTGGGCTCGAAGTTCCGTCCCAGCGACTCGCGGCGCGAGGACCTCGACGACGTGATCAAGGAGCTGGACCGCATCGAGCAGATCATCACCGGCCTGCTCCTGTTCGCCCGCCCGCCGGCGGCCCGGCCGCAGTCCTGCGACCTGCGCCAGGTGCTCGACAAGACGCTGGATCTGCTCGAACTGCAGCTCGGTGACGCCCGGGTGACCCTGTTGCGGGACTACGAACCGGGCGGGGAGGAGATCCCGCTGGTCTACGCCGACCCGGACCTGACCCAGCAGGTGTTCCTGAACCTGTGCCTGAATGCGGTCCAGGCCATGCCCGAGGGCGGCGAGCTGCACGTCACCCTCGGGGTGCGACGCTACCGGACGCGGCGCTCGATGGTGGACGTCTCCTTCCGCGACACCGGCGTGGGCATCCCACGCGACGCGATGGAGAAGATCTTCGACCCGTTCTTCACCACCCGCTCGATGGGCACGGGGCTGGGGCTGTCCATCTCCCTGCAGATCGTGCGCGAGGTGGGCGGCGTCATCACCGCCAAGAACAACGCGGGCGGCGGTGCGACGATGCGCGTCTCCTTCCCGGTGCCGGCGGAGCCGCCGGGCCAGCCCGAGGACTGATGCCCCGGCGCCGGAGTTCCCCGACCCGCGGTCGCGGCGACGCCTCACCCGCCGCGCCCCACCCGGGCGACGTGTCTTCCGGGCACGTCGTCGTCGCGCCCGACGCGACCGGCCATTCCCGGGAAGGGACGCCGGCCCCGTGAAGAGCACCGTGCTGGTCGTGGACGACGAGCTGCTCATCCGCAAATCGCTCTCGCGCGTGCTGCGCGAGAAGGGCTACGCGGTGGAGGGGGCCAGCACCGGGGCCGAGGGGCTGGAGAAGGTGGCCAGCGTGCGGCCCCAGGTCATGATCCTCGACATGCGGCTTCCCGACACCGACGGCCTGTCGGTGCTGCGGCGGGTGCGGCAGGTGGACCTGCTGGTGCAGGTCATCGTCATCACCGCCTTCGGCGACGTGCAGTCGGCGGTCGAGGCGATGAAGCTCGGCGCCTGCGACTTCCTGCGCAAGCCCTACGAGAAGGAGGACATCGAGCTCGCGGTGGAGGCCGCCGCCCGGACCTTCCGCCAGGCCAACGAGCTGGACCTGTACCGGCGCAAGGCGTGGCGCCGCTACACGGGGGAGGAGATCATCGGCACCTCCGCCCCGATGCAGGAGGTGCGCGACCTGATCGAGAAGGTCGTGCGCAGCCAGGCCACCTCGGTGTTCATCACGGGGGAGAGCGGGACCGGCAAGGAACTGGTGGCACGGGCCATCCACTACCGCGGCGATCGCGCGCAGGCCCCGCTCATGGAGGTCAACTGCTCGTCCTTCCAGGAGACCCTGCTGGAGAACGAGCTGTTCGGGCACGAACGCGGCGCGTTCACCGATGCCAACGATCTCAAGAAGGGCCTGGTCGAGCTGTGCGACGGCGGCACGCTGTTCCTGGACGAGGTGGCGGACATGTCGCTGCCCACCCAGGCCAAGCTCCTGCGCTTCATCGAGTACCGGAACTTCAAGCGGGTGGGTGGGGCCGAGGACATCACGGTGGACATCCGCATCGTGGCCGCCTCGAACAAGGACCTCGAGAGCGAGGTCCGCGCCGGGCGCTTCCGCAGCGACCTGTACTTCCGCCTCAAGGTCGTGAGCATCCAC
>CAYNPF010000219.1:0-4549 GCA_964398895.1 uncultured bacterium | reverse complement strand
GCGGGAAGGGAGAAGAAGATGGAAGCGACCCGCCCCGGGCCCTTCGTTCCCCGACGCTGCCTCGATCCCACGCGCGCCGTGCGCGACCTCGAACTGCCGGGCCTCGCGCCGTGGCGCCGCGGCAAGGTGCGCGCGGTCTACGAGGCAGGTCCCGATCACCTGGTGATCGTCGCCAGCGACCGGCTCTCCGCCTACGACTCGGTGCTGGCCGAGCCCATCCCCGGCAAGGGGGCGATCCTCTCGGCGCTGTCGGCCTGGTGGATGCGCACGCTGGCCGCCGCCGCGCCGCACCACCTGGTGAGCGAGGAGCCGCGCGACTTCCCGCCGCCCTTCGCGGCCCACGCCGAGCGGCTGGCCGGTCGCGCCCAGTTCGTGCGCCGTGCCCGGCGCGTGGACGTCGAATGCGTGGTGCGCGGCTACCTGACCGGCTCGGCGCTGCGCGAGTACCGGCGGTCCGGCACGATCGGCGGTGTGCCCGCCCCGGCCGGGCTCGGCGACGGCGAGCGGCTCGAGCCGGCGCGCTTCACGCCCACGACCAAGGCCGAGATCGGCCACGACGAGGACCTGCCGTTCGCCGCGCTGGTGGAGCAGGTGGGCGGCGAACTGGCGCACGCCCTGCGCGAGCGCAGCCTGGCGCTGTACGCCGAGGCGCACGCGCGCGCGCTCGCGGCCGGCCTGGTGCTGGCGGACACCAAGTTCGAGTTCGGCTTCGTGGACGGGGCGCTGACGCTGGTGGACGAGGCGCTCACCCCGGACTCGTCGCGCTACTGGGATCGCGCCGGCCACGCGGCCGGCCGGCTGGAGTCGTTCGACAAGCAGGTGGTGCGCGACTGGCTGGACCGCGCCGGCTGGGACCACGAGCCGCCGCCCCCGCCGCTGCCGACCGAGGTGGTGGCGCGCACGCAGGAGCGCTACCTCGAGGTGGTGCGCCGCCTCGGCGGGGAGGTCGCATGAGCTGGCCGCGGGCGGCACTGTTCTCGTTGTCCGACCGGAGCGGCGCGGCGGAGTTCGCGGCCGCGCTCGCGGCGCACGGCACGCGCATCGTCGCCTCGGGCGGCACGGCGCGGCACCTGGCCGCGGCCGGCGTGCCGGTGACGGCCCTGGAGGAGTGGACGGGCTTCGGCGAACTGCTGGGCGGCCGGGTGAAGACCCTGCACCCGCACGTGCACGCGCCGATCCTGGCGCGTCGCGACGTGCCCGGAGATCTCGCCGAGCTGGCCGCGCGCGGGCTGTCGCCGGTGGACCTGGTGGCGGTCACGCTCTACCCGTTCGAGGCGCGGGCCGCGGCGCTGGACGACGCCGGCCTGGTCGAGGAGATCGACGTCGGCGGCGTGGCGCTGCTGCGCGGCGCCGCCAAGAACCACGCCGCGGTGATCGTGCTGCACGACCCCGCACAGTACGCCGGCGCGCTGGCGGCGCTGGAGGTCGGGGGACCGACGGCGGCGCAGCGGCGCGAGTGGGCGCAGGGCGCCTTTGCCCGCACCGCGCGCTACGACGCGGCGATCGCCGCCGAGCTGGAGCGACGCGCGGCCGGGGAGGAGGACGCGGCGCCGGCCCTGCACGTCGTGGCCCTGGAGCGCCTGCGCTCGCTGCGCTACGGCGAGAACCCGCACCAGGCGGCGGCGCTCTACGTGCGGGCCGGCACCGCGGCCGCGGTCGAGGCGCGCCACGAGGGGCGCGAGCTGTCCTACAACAACCTCGTGGACCTCGAGGCGGCGGTGACGCTCGCCGGCCGCTTCGCCGCGCCGGCGGTGGTGATCGTCAAGCACGGGCAGCCCTGCGGCGCCGCGGTGGCGGCGACGCCGGCCGAGGCCTGGGTGGCGGCGCTCGCCGCCGACGAGCAGTCCGCCTTCGGCGGCATCGTGGCCTGCAACCGGGCGCTCGACGGCGCGACCGCCGCGCAGGTGGCGGAGCGCTTCGTCGAGTGCGTGGCGGCCCCCGACTTCGATGCCGCGGCGCTGGCGGTGCTGGCGACGAAGCGGAACCTGCGCGTGGTGCGCCTCGACGCGCGCGCGGTCGCGGCGCCGGAGGCCTGGAGCGTGCGCTGCGTCGGCCCGTGGGCGCTGCTCTCGCGGGACGGCGGCGCGCCGGCGCCGCCGTGGCGGACGGTGACGCGGCGCGCGCCGAGTGCGGGAGAGGAGGAGGCGCTGCGCTTCGCCTGGGAGGTGGTGGCGGCGGCGCGCTCGAACGCCATCGTGCTGGCGCGGGGCACGACGCTGGTGGGGCTCGGCTCCGGGCAGACCAGCCGGGTGGATGCGGTGGACGTGGCGGTGATGAAGGCGAAGCGCGCCGGGCACGATCCGCGTGGTACGGTGCTGGCGAGCGACGGGTTCTTCCCCTTCGCCGACAACGTCGAGCACGCCGCCGAGGCGGGAGTGACCGCGGTGGTGCAGCCGGGCGGCTCGCGGCGCGACGCCGAGGTGATCGCCGCCTGCGACCGGTGCGGGCTGGCAATGGTGTTCACCGACCGCCGGGTGTTCCGGCACTGAGGGCCGACATGCCGCGTGAGCTGGTTCTCATCCTCGACTTCGGCTCGCAGTACACGCAGCTCATCGCCCGGCGGGTGCGCGAGCTGGGCGTGTTCTCGGAGATCGTGCCGGGCACCCTGCCGCTGGCGGACATCGCCACGCGCCGCCCGCGCGCGCTGGTGCTCTCGGGCTCGCCGGCCAGCGGTTACCGCGACGCCGCGCCCCTGCCCGATCCCGGCATCTACGAACTGGGCCGGCCGATCCTCGGCATCTGCTACGGCCTGCAGGCGACCATGCGCCTGATGGGCGGCGAGCTGGAGCGGGCCCCGCGCGCCGAGTACGGCATGGCCACCTTCGTGCTCGACGGCCGCTCGCCGCTGTTCGCCGGGGTGCCGAAGCGCTTCCGCGCCTGGATGAGCCACGGCGACGAGGTGACCGCGCTGCCGCCCGGCTGGCGGCGCGTCGCCCACACCGGCAACTGCGCCTTCGCCGCGGTCGAGCACGGAACGCGGCCGTTCCACCTCATCCAGTTCCACCCCGAGGTCGTGCATTCGCCCTACGGCCGGCAGGTGCTGCACAACTTCCTCTTCGGCATCGCCCGACTGCGCGGCGGCTGGAGCATGAAGAGCTTCGTGCGCACCGCCGTCGCCGACATCCGCGCGCGCGTGGGGCCGCGGGGGCACGTGCTCTGCGGCCTCTCCGGCGGCGTGGACTCCAGCGTGGTGGCCACGCTCTGCCACCGCGCGCTGGGGCCGCGGCTCACCTGCGTCATGGTGAACCACGGCCTGCTCCGCGAGGGCGAGGCCGAGGAGGTGGCGCGCGAGCTCGGGGCGGCGCGCGGCCTGCGGCTGGAGATCGTGGACGCGCGGCGGCGCTTCCTCGAACGGCTGGCCGGCGTGACCGAGCCCGAGCGCAAGCGGCGCATCATCGGCGAGGAGTTCATCCGCGTCTTCGAGGAGGAGGCGAAGCGGGTCGGCCCGATCGAGTGGCTGGCCCAGGGCACGCTGTACCCCGACGTCATCGAGAGCGCCTCGGCCGGCTTCGGCGCTCAGGTGATCAAGAGCCACCACAACGTCGGCGGCCTGCCCGAGCGCATGAACCTCAAGCTGATCGAGCCGCTGCGCCTGCTGTTCAAGGACGAGGTGCGCGAGCTGGGCCGCGCGCTCGGCCTGCCCGACCACCTGGTGGACCGCCACCCGTTCCCGGGGCCGGGACTGGCGGTGCGCATCCTCGGCGCGGTGACCGAGCCCGACCTCGAGCGGCTGCGCCGGGCCGACGCCATCTTCCTCGAGGAACTGCGGCGGGCGAAGTGGTACGGACGCACCTGGCAGGCGATGGCGGTGCTGCTGCCGGTCTCGACCGTCGGCGTCAAGGGGGACGAGCGCTCCTACGAGAAGGTGATCGCCCTGCGGGCGGTGAACAGCCAGGACGGCATGACCGCCGACTGGACGCGCCTGCCGGCCAGCCTGCTGGCGCGCGTCTCGTCGCGCATCGTCAACGAGGTGCGGGGCATCAACCGCGTCGTCTACGACTGCACGTCGAAGCCGCCGGCGACCATCGAGTGGGAGTGAGGCCCGTGTCGTTCCGCCGGACGGCGCCGCTCGGCGCCGTGCTCCTCGCCGTCGCTCTCGCGCCGGCGCACGCCGCGATGGCCCCGCCACGGCTGGGCGCGCCGGCGGCGGATTCGTCCGGCACGGTGCGCTGGGGTGTTCCGGCCGACACGCTGCCGGCCTGGGCGCGCGGCTTGCGGCTGCCGCCGGTGAGCCGGGCCGACAGCACGGCGCTGTGGAACGCGGCGCTGGCGCAGCCGCCGCTGGCGGCGTTGGCGCGACACCGGCTGGCGCTGCTGGCCCTGGGCGCGCGCGACACGGCGCGGGCCGACTCGCTGTGGGCGGTGCCGGGGCCGGACACGCCGTGGACCTGGCCGGCGCTGCGCGAGCGGGCGGAGATCGCGCTGGCCCGCGGGGGTGCTGCGCGCGCCGACTCGCTGCTCGAGCGCGTGGACCGTGGCGCCTGGACCGACGGCGAGCGGGCGGCGTGGCTGGTTACGCGGGTGCGGCTGCGCGCCCTGGCCGGCGACA
>CAYNPF010000218.1:0-4550 GCA_964398895.1 uncultured bacterium | reverse complement strand
GGAAGAAGTGCGTGCCGAAGGAGAGGTCGGGCACGTAGTTGCCCTTCTTGCGCGCGATCTCGATGAGCACGGCGCTGTTGCTGATGTCGGAGTAGGTGACGCCGACGCCGAGCTTGACGTCGCCGCGGCTGCCCCAGCGGCCGGGTCCCATGAGGATGAACTGGCGTTTCGGCAGCACGGCGTTGAGGCTGCCGACGGCGCGGCCGACGTCGCGCAACTCGGCGAGGTCGCCGAGCTCGCTGTAACCCTCGGGGTCCACGTAGACGATGTGGGTGATGTCGGGCACCGTGCCGTTGCTGACGTAGCGGTGGGCCGAGAAGACGACGCGCTCGCGCGGCAGGTCACGGGGGATGGGCGCCGGCGCGGTGTCGGGGCCGTGGCTCTGCGGTCGGCACTGCAGCAGGTAGAGATCGCGACCGTCCGAGGCGAACTCGATGTCCACCGGCATGCCCAGCGCGTCGCGCAGTTCGCGCAGGATCGCCTGCATGCGGCGCAGGAAGTCGGTGTGGGCGAGCAGGCCCTCGAAGGTGAACACGAGGTCGTCGCGGTCGAAGTGCAGGTCGAGCCCGCCGGGCCGCCGCAGCATGCCGGGTTCGTAGAGCGAGACCAGGCGGGTGAGACCGGGGAGCTGGTCGCCCACCTCGCGCAGCAGGGTGTGGCGGTCCACCGTCTCGAAGGAGTTGGTCTCGAGGTTGATGACGTCCACCTTGCGCGGCGAGTAGCGGTAGACCTCCTCCGGGCTGGTGTTGACGCGCAGCCCGGGCTGTCCGGGCGCGACCAGCACCGGGTAGTCGTCGGCCAGGCGGTCCACCGCCCGCGTGCCCAGGCCGGGCACCAGCCGGAGCAGGCCGTCGTCGCGGCGGATGCGTGGCGACCAGCGCAGCTCGTTGTTGCTGAAGCCCACCCCCGCGAAGGCCGGGAGGAAGTAGCGGCCGACGCGGGTGCCGACCACCTCCTGGATCATCACCCCCATCTCCTCGTGGTACTCGAGCAGGCCGCGCTCGGCGCGGTACTGGATGGGGTCGGGGCCGAAGACCGAGGCGTAGACCTCGGCCACGGCGTCGAGCAGCGCCGCCAGCCGGTCGGCCTTGCGGCCCTGGTTGGCGAGGAACAGGCTCTTGTACTTGCCCGAGAAGGCCGAGCCGGCCCGGTCCTCGAGCAGGCTCGAGCTGCGCACGATCAGCGGCCGCTCGCCGAGGTCGTCGAGCGCCGTGGCCAGGCCCTGCACGAACTCGGCCGGGAAGCGCGCGCTCTTGAAGACCTGCAGCATGTGCGGGTACTCGTGCCGGATCTCGTCCAGGTCGCGGTACTTCCAGTTGTAGACCTCGTCGAGGTCGTTGTAGGCGAGGAACTGCACGATGCCGTCGGAGGGCAGGTACCAGGTCTTGGGAACGCGCAGGCCGCCGAGCAGCTCGCGGTTGCGGTCGGCGCGCTTGAGCACGTGCTCCGCCAGGAACAGACCGCTGCCCTTGCCGCCGACGCGGCCGTGGCTCTTGGGCAGCAGGATGGTGTGCCCGACCAGGTCCACGAAGTCCTCGAGCTCGAGGCAGCGCCGGCAGGTGTTGATGACCTCGGGGCTGTCGGTGAGCAGGCGGCGGATGAGCGACACCTTGAGGCCGGCGTGCATGGCCGGCGAGACGTCGCGGGCGTCCACGCCGGTGCCCTCGTAGCGCTCGAGCGCGTTGGCGATCTCGGGCAGCGTGGTGTCTGAACTCGCCAGGGCGACCACCAGGAAGTTGAGGCGGTCCTCCTGGATCCAGGTCTGCAGCGTGGTGAACAGCTCGTGCTCGCTGAGGTGGTCGGCGGCGACGCGGAAGACGTCGGCGCCGAGCGCGTCGGCGTCCACCGGCTCGCTGCGGCGCATCGGCCGGTTCTAGTCGGCGGTCTCGTCGCCGGTCTCGTGCGGGCCGGAGAAGCCGGGCAGGAGGCGCTTGGCCTCCTCGACGCCGCTCCACGCCAGGTGGTTGAGCATCTTGCGGCCGAGCTGGTGGTACAGGTTCTGGTCGGTGCTCCGGACCAGCTCGAGGATGACGCGCCAGTCCTGGTGCGCCGCCCCTTCGCCCTCGGCCCCCAGCTGCTCGCTGCGGGCCAGGCCCGCGGTCAGCTCGCGGTGCAGGACGGCCTGGGCGATGCGGCCGGCCACGGCGTCAATGAGGCGCCGCTCCTCCTTGAGGAACGGGCCCTCGTCGGCGGCCGGCTTGTCCTCGGTGTAGTGGACGCAGACCTCGCCCAGCCGCTCGCCGGCGACGACGATGGGGGCGCACTGCCGCCAGGGCGTCTCGATGAAGCGCGCCGGGCGCAGGTCGTCTTCGCGGAACTTCACGTGGGCCACGCAGTCGGCCGGGAACTGCCAGCCCATGGGCAGGGCCTCGGCCACCGCGCGGAGGACCTCGGCGATCGGCCGGCCCGTGTCGCGCAGGATCTCGTCCACGCGGTAGAGGCAGTTGAGCTCCTTGGCCCGCTCCTGCAGGGCCCACAGCACCTCGTCCACGGGACGGGGATCACTCATGCGCGTTCCTCCTCGGTCCGGAGCACGACGCCGCGGCCGTGGCGTCCGTCCACCCGGATGCGCAGCGCCGCGGGGGTTTCCACGTGGCGCAGGAACCGGGTCTCGTGCCGGGCCGGCAGGCGGTCCAGCCACTCCCAGTTGATGTCGGGGGGCCCGCCGTCGGGCTCCCGCTGCGGCACCGAGAAGTATGCCACGCGGAAGCTCAGCAGGTTGTGGAAGAAATGTGCACCCTGGCTCATGTCCACGTTCATGGCCGGCAGGCCGGCCTCGACGATGACCCGCGCACCGGCGATCTGCGACCACTCCACCGGGATGCCCAGCCAGGGATCGGCGCTGCCCCAGCGGCCGAATCCGATCAGCAGGTAGGGCCGGCCGGCCTCGACCAGGCCGCGGTTGAGCTCGTCCACCTCGGTGGCGATGGCCGGGGTGTGGCGGGCCTCGAAGTGCTCGGGGCGCACGTAGACGACGTCGCGGATGCCCTCGATCGTGCCGTTGCCCATGACGTGCCCGGAGCGGATCACGGCGCGGGGATCGGCCAGCTCGTCGTCGCCGAGTTCGACCAGGGCGTCGCTGACCAGCATGGGGCGCACCTGGAGGAAGCCGAGGCGGGCCGGGTGGTCGGGCTCGACCGGCAGGGTGAGGGCGAACTCGATCTCCACCGGCGTGCCGAGGCGCTCGGTGAAGAGCTGCAGCAGCCCGCGCAGGGCCTCGCTGAGCGGCCACTGGTCGAGGCGCAGCAGCGGCGCGAAGTCGAGCACGCGCGGGCCGCGCGGGCCCACGCCGGCCACCAGCCGGTCGGAGGCGACGTCGTAGGTCGAGGCGACGTGGGCCAGCGTGGCGTCCTCCTCGGCGTCGGCCACGGCGGCGTGGACCAGGTACTCGGTCTCGGCGACGGGGTCGTAGGCGGGCGGGGTGCCCATGTGCACGGCCCAGAACCCGGTCTGGGTCTGATCGAGCATGTGCCCGACCGAGTTGAAGGGGGGCACGGCGCGCGGGTGGGCGGGCGAGAAGGTCCAGGCGCGGCCGCCGTCCACGATGGTCTTGCCCAGGCCGAAGGCCAGGTCCACGACGCCGTCGGCGGGCCGTGCGTGCCCGGTGGGATAGAAGTTCCACGAGCGGGCCACACCGGCGAGCTCGGGGTAGAAGCGCGGGCCGTGGCGGTGCCCCACCACCTCCTGCACGATGACCGCCATCTTCTCGCTCCCGGGCGGCTGGCCGGCGGCGCGGACGTAGTCGCGGGCGGCGCGGAAGAAGGTCGAGGCGTACACGAACTTGATCGCCTCGGTGAGCCGCCGGAAGCGCGTCTCGGGGTCGTGCGCGTCGTTGGGGATCATCTTCGTCGCGTAGACCCCGGCGAAGGGATGCGCCAGCGCGTCCTCGAGCCGGCTGGAGGAGCGCACCGCGAGCGGCGTGCGCACCTCCCGTACCAGGGCCCAGAGGTCCCCGGTCAGCTCGGCCGGCAGTTCGGCGTGCTGCAGCGCCACCGCGATGCGCTGGTCGTCGGCACCCGAGGCGACCAGCTCGTGCAGCCGGTTGCGCTCGAGGAAGGCGTCGAAGACGTCCGTGCCGATCACGGTCAGCGTCGGCACGGAGATCTCGAGGTCCTGGAAACGCAGCGCCGCGGGACGGTCGGCCAGCGCCTCGCGCGCCGCCCGCAGCCCCGCGGCCTTGCCGCCGATCGAGCCCGAGCCGATGACCGTGAAGGTCTCGCGCCCCTCGAAGAAGCGGCGGTCGAACCTCGCCAGGTCGTGCTCGTCGGTCATGTCGGCACCCCCGCTCGAGCCCGAGGTCCGGGGCGGCGCGAGCGCCGCCCCGGACGGAGAGAACTACACCCAGCCCCGGTCGTGGCAGGCCTGGGCGACCCGGTTGATCGCGATGACGTAGGCGGCGTCCCGCATGTACAGCTTGCGCTGACGCGCCAGCTCGCTCACCGCCAGGAAGGCCGAGGTCATCTTGGAGTCCAGCTTGCCGAGCACCTCGTCCTTGTCCCAGTAGTAGTTCATGTTGCACTGCACCTGCTCGAAGTAGCTGCAGGTCACGC
>CAYNPF010000217.1:0-4558 GCA_964398895.1 uncultured bacterium | reverse complement strand
GACGTAGTCCACCACCGTGCCGTCCAGGTACGCCGCGCTGCGCTCGTCCACCACCAGGCCGAAACCCTGCGACTCGTCGAGGACGTCCCCGGCCGCGCGCTCCTCGGGCTTCATGAAGGCCATCCGGTACTGGAACTCCCCGCCCAGCCGGCCGGCGATGGCCAGCCGCAGGGCCGAGCCCTCCCGGCCCCCACTCGTCAGCAGCTCCACGATCTTGCCGCGCGCAACTTCGGTGAACCGGACCATGGTCTCCCCGCGGACGGCCCGTCCACACGACGGACCGGAACGCGAATGTAGGCGGCGGTCGCGACCCGCGCAAACCCCGCGTCGGAGCAGGCGGGCTGACAGGGCGCGCCGCCCGCCTGACAGGTTGGCAGCGCCCGGCCCCGGCGACGGCTCCGTGCGGGTGACGAAACCGGCCGGGCACCGGCTTTGCCGCAGCGATTGTGCGCCGCCACGGGTGCCACCGCCGGGTGCCACCGCCGGGCGGCGCCGCCGGGACGGCGCTGGCACGAAGCATGCGGTCGGGCTCGTGCCCGTCCGGCCTCCGGCGCGAGCGCCGCGAGGCACCGGGACCCCGCGTCCGACGCGGGTGCAGCATCGTCCGCCGCCCGGAGGTCGTACATGCCCGAGCTGCCCGAGTCCAGACAGGCCGCGTCGCCCGCGGGTGACGACGCGACGTCGAAGCGCCGACGCCCGGCGCACCGCGACGCGGTGGCACCGTGCAACGCCGCCTGTCCCCTCGGCGCCGACCTCGAGGGCGCGCTCGATCTGATGCGCCAGGGCCGGCTCGACGAGGCGCGCGACCTGCTCCTGCGCGAGAACCCCATGCCCGGCGTGACCGGACGGGTCTGCGACCATCCCTGCCAGACGGCCTGCCACCGCGCTGCCTTCGACGAGGCGGTGAACCTCCACGCCATCGAGCGCGTGCTCGGCGACCTCGAGCCGGCCGCACCTCCGAGCGCGCCCGAACGCCGGCACCGCGAGCGGGTGGCCGTGGTCGGCTCCGGCCCCGCCGGCCTGGCCTGCGCCTACCACCTCGCCCGGCTCGGCTACGGCGTCGAGGTGTTCGAGGCGGAGCACGAACCGGGCGGCGCGCTGCGCCACGGCATCCCCGAGTACCACCTGCCCCGCGAGGTTCTGGAACGCGAGATCGGGCGCGTTCGCGCCCAGGGCGTGACCCTCCACTGCGGCGTGCGCGTCGGTACCGCCGTGCCCTGGACCCGGCTCGACGGCTTCGACGCGGTCTTCCTCGCCACCGGAGCCCGCATCGCCCGCCGCCTCGAGCTGAGCGGTGAAGAGGACGCCGACATCCGCCCGGGGCGCGAGTTCCTGCGCGGCGCCGACGCGCTCGCCCGCGGCTCGCTGGGCAGCCAGGTGGTCGTGGTCGGCGGCACGGACACCGCCGTGGACTGCGCCCGCACCGCGCTGCGACTCGGCGCCGAGCCCGTGATCCTCTGCCACGGCACGCGAGCGGACCTGACCGCCAGCGCCCAGGCGGTCGAGGAGGCGATCCGCGAGGGCGTGCGCTTCGAGTTCCGGACCTGGCCGGTGGGCGTGCGCACGGCGGGGCACGCCGAGAACGAGGGCGCCCTCGAGGCCATCCGCACGCTGTACGCCGAGGGCTCGGCGGCGCGACCGCGGCGCCGCCTCACCGCCGTGGAGTGCGTGCGCATGCAGCCCGGCGCCGAGGCGTGCCGTCCGGTGCCGGTCCCCGGCAGCGGCTTCCTCCTGCCCGCCGACCTCCTGCTCACCGCCCTGGGCGAGGAGCCCGACCTCGACTTCCTGCCCGCGGGCATCGGCCGGCTCGACTACGTGGTGCGCGTGGACGACTGCGGGAGCACCCACCGCGCCGGCTTCTTCGCCGGGGGTGACCTCACCGGCGGGCCCCGCACCGTCGCGCACTCGCTCGCCTCGGGCAAGCGCGCCGCCATCGGCATCGCCCGCTACCTGCGCGGGCGCGCCGGCGAGGCGCTGCCCGACCTCGATCTCGACCGGCTGCGCCCCGGCGGCCGGGGCGGCGTCAGCATCACGCGCTGGCGCGGCGACGATCCCGTGCGGCGCCGCCACCCGCTCGACGAGGTGGTGCCGCTCGGGCGGCTCAACCTCGCGCACTTCGCCACCGCGGCGGGCAAGCCCGACCGGCACCGCTCCTTCGCCGAGCGCCGCTCCGGCTTCGCCGAGGCCAACCTCGGCCTCACCCTGCCCGAGGCCCTCGCCGAGGCGCGGCGTTGCTTCGCCTGCGGCGCGTGCAACCGCTGCGATCTCTGCCTGGTCGTCTGCCCGACCTCCGCCATCGGCCGCGATCCGGAGGGCGACGTCTACGAGGTCTCGCCGGAGCGCTGTCGCGGCTGCGGCATCTGCGTGGCCGAGTGTCCGCGGGGGGCCGTGCGGCTGGAGGACTGCCCGCGGGCCGAACCGTGATCGGGCCCCGCTCGTTTGGGCGCAAGATCGTCGCGGCCGTCGAGCCGTTCGCCCCCGGACAGGCGCTCCGCCCGGGACTCGTTGGCGCGGCGGCACTCGAGCCTCGGACGCCGAGCACGACACAACATCGGACGTGTATCATCCGCCTACCGCGGTCCGCGCGGACCACCATCCCCCCAACCGGAGGCCGCACATGACGAAGCACCCGATCCTCACGCTCCTCGCCCTCGGCACGTTCCTCCTCGCCACCGTCGCTCTCGCCGCCCCCGGCAGCCCCGCGGCGAAGGGCGGACCCGGGCCACGGCACTTCGGCGCCCCGATCACGGTGAAGAAGCCGGTGGACCTCGCCCGGCTGGCGAAGAACCCGGCCCGCTTCGCCGGCCGCCAGGTGCGGCTGGAGGGCACGGTGAAGGAGGTCTGCCAGGGCCGCGGCTGCTGGGTGGAGGTCGAGTCGAAGGGCGCCAGCTTCCTGGCCCGCAGCCTCGACGAGTCGGTGCTCTTGCCCCGCGACTGCAAGGGCCGCCGGATCGTCGTGCAGGGCGTGGTCAAGGCGCTGCCGCCGGCCGCGAAGCAGGAGCCGGTGGAGGAAGGACACGCCTGCCCGAAGCCCGCGTGGGTCGTCGCCACCGAGGGCGCGTTCCTGGGTGACTAGCCCCGGCTGGCGGAGCGGCGGGATCGCGGGGGGCGCCCACGCTCCCCGCGAATCCTCCATTGACAGCCGCCCCGGCCGCGCTAGCTTGAATGGGCTGCCAGGTGCGCCCCGGCGCGGACGCCGGCCCCCCGTCGCGTCGGAGCGCGTAGCGCCCGGGAGGTCCGCATGGATCGCGGCTCTGCGTCCTCGCTGCCGGCATGGTTGCTGGTCCCCGTCACCGCCGCCCTCATCCTGTCCGCCCTCGGACTGCCGCGCCAGCCCTACACGGGCCTCGTGCTGCAGGGCGACCACGTGGCCGGCGTCGTCGCGGGAAGTCCCGCGGCCCGCGCCGGGCTCGCGCCCGGCGACCGGCTGGTGCCACGCGAGGGACAGCCGCGCTTCACGCGTTCGCCGCTGGCCGCGGCGACGATCGGGCAGCCACTCGACCTGCTGCGCGAACGCGGCAGCACACTGATCGCCGTTCGCGTCTTGCCCGAACCGCCGCCGGACGGCGAACGCCGGATGATGGCAGCGCTGCTGGCCGTGGCGTCGGGCTTCGTGCTCATCGGCAGCTGGGTGTGGAGCGAGCGCCGAGATCGGCTCACGCGCACGTTCTTCCTGCTCTGCCTCGCCTTCGCCTGGCTGCTGGTCCCCCTGCCCCGCCTGCCGCAGGGAGCCTCGGGCGCCCTCTACGACGCCCTCTACACCGCCGTCGGGCTGTTCCTGCCGGCGCTGTTCATCCACTTCTTCGCGCTCTTCCCCGAGTCGGGGCAACCGCGCGGGCGCCTGCGCACCGCCACCGTCGCGGCCTACGGCGTCGCCATCACCCTCTTCGGCGCCTCCTTCCTGGTCATGCTGGCCGAGCCGGTGTTCGGTCAATTCGCCGGGACCGCCCAGTTGCTCATCCAGGGCATCGCCGGTCTGTGGTTCGCGCTCGGCCTGCTGGCGGCGCTCCTGCTCTTCGTTCGTTCGTACCTCCGGTCGCGCTCGGCCGACGCGCGGCGGCGTCTCCGCGTGGCGCTCACCGGCACGCTTCTCGGAGCGCTCCCCTTCGCCGCACTCGTCGCCCTGCGCAACCTCTCTCCGGCCAGCTCCGTGCCCGGCGAGCGGGCGGCCGTGCTGCTCACCCTGCTCGTGCCGGCGTCGTTCGCGTGGGCCACGGCGGTGCACCGTGTCTTCGAGTTCCGCGTCGCCCTGCGGGTGGGCGTCCTGCTCCTCGCCCTCGCCGTGCTGGGCGGCGTGGTCTACGCCGTGGGCGAGTGGCTGGCGGGCGCCTGGCGACGGGATCTCGGCACGGGCCTGGCGGGGGCCGCGCTCGCCTTCGTCGCCCTCGTGGCCGCGGTGGCCGGGCCGGCGAGTTCGTGGCTGCGCTCGCTCGGGCGCCGCTTCGTGCCCGACGAGGCCTCGCCCACCGAGCGGCTGGATGCGAGCCCGGCGCGCCGCGAGGGCACGGTGGCCGGGGCGCTGGCCCGCCAGGAGTCGCGGGGCGCGCACGCCCGCCGG
>CAYNPF010000216.1:0-4560 GCA_964398895.1 uncultured bacterium | reverse complement strand
GGCCGAAGCCGTATCGAGCGGTCACGCTCTCGATCGGGATCGAATCGGCGAAGGCCGGCTCACCGGCGTAACGCGCGAGCGCCGGGTCGAGGCCGAGCTCGGCGAGGTCGGCGCGCGGATCGGGCGAGTCGGCGAGCAGCGTGAAGAAGACGTCGTTCCAGCGGTTGCGAATGGTCTGCGACCAGGGCAGCCGGGCGTGCAGATCCACCGCCAGGGCCAGCAGCGCGAGCGCGGCGATCACGGTCAGGACGCGGAGCGGGCGCCGGGGCAACTGCGGCAGCAGGGCCAGCGGCGGCACGGCGAGCGGCAGCGCCAGCGGGTAGTTCTGCGGCTTGGCGGCGACGAAGAGCGCCGCCGCCGCGAAGTAGCCGGGCAGGGCCCAGGTGCGGGCCCGCTCCTCGCCGAGCACGACGAGTCCGAAGCCGGCGGTGAGCGAGAGGAAGACCAGCGTGGCGGCCTCGGCGTAGAAGGAGTTCAGCACGGCCACGTAGGCCACGTCGGTCGCAGCCACGAGCAGGGCCAACCCGAGCGTGACGCGCGCCGGGATCCGGAAGCTGCGGACCGCGCGCAGCAGGAGGGCGAGACCGAGCAGGTAGAGCGCCAGGTGGACGCCCCCCTGGACGCGAATGTCGAGGCGGCCGTCGTGGCGGAAGCGGCCGGCGATCCAGCGGGCGGCGCCGCTCAGGAGGAGCTGCGAGGAGTGCAGCTCGGCGGCCAGCCGCGGCCCCGGCACGTAGGCCGCGTCAATCCAGCCCCAGTGGCGCCCGCCCCAGTCGGTGGCGGCGTGCTGCAGGCCGAGCGGTTCGAGCACGCGAACGAAGTCGCCGTTGTCGGCCAGCCCGACGATGGGCGGCAGCAGGATCATCCGCACCAGGATCGCCGCCACGATGGCGAAGAGGAACCACTCCGGCGCGATCCGGCGGGCGGCGCGCGCCGTTCCAAAGGCGGGGCGGGTCACGGGACGATCCTCATGGGCGCACAGGATAGCGCACCCCCACCCGCGTCGGGCAAACGGGGTCGGTCGCGCCGACGCGAGCCGGTGGTTCCACCGTCCGATTCGGGCAGGGGGCCTGCCGATCGGCGGGTCTCGCCACGTCGCCGTGGCGAGACTATGATGCCGCCATGAACCCCTTCCCTCGCCGTCGGCTCGCCGGTCTGCTCCTGTCCCTGCTGCTGGGTCTCCTTCCCGTCCGTGCCTGGTGCGCCGCGTCCCCGGCCGCCCCCGGCGCCGAACGCCTCCCGGCCGCCTCGGTCGAGCGCTTCGCCGAGCTGGCGCTCGCCTGCGTGCACCAGGAGTACCCCAACAAGATCGCCCACGTGATGCAGGGCGACACCGACGCGCAGCCGCCGCGGGCGCTGACTCCCGCCTTCTGCGGTTGCTTCGACTGGCACTCGGCCGTGCACGGACACTGGCTGCTGGTGCGGCTGGTGCGGCTGTATCCGGAGGCGTCGTTCGCGCCGCGGGCCCGGGCGGCCCTGGCGCAGAGCCTGACGCCGGAGAACATCGCCGCCGAGGTCCGCTACCTCGAGGGCGCGGATCGGGCCTCCTTCGAGCGCCCCTACGGGCTGGCGTGGCTGCTGCAGCTCGACGCCGAGCTGCACGAGTGGAACGATCCGCAGGCGCGCCAGTGGGAGCAGACGCTCGCGCCGTTGGCCCGGCTCTGCGCCCGGCGCCTGACGACCTGGCTGCCCCGCCTGACGCGCCCGGTGCGCGTGGGCGAGCACAGCCAGACGGCCTTCGCCCTCGGCCTGGCCCTCGACTGGGCCCGGACCACCGGCGACACGGCGAGCGCCGCCGTCTTCGAGAGCGCGGTCCGGCGCTTCTTCCTCGCCGACCGCGACGGCCCCATCGGCTACGAGCCCTCCGGCGAGGACTTCCTCTCCCCCTGTCTCGGCGAGGCCGATGTGGTCGGACGCGTGCTGCCTCCGGCGGACTTCGCACGCTGGCTGACCGGATTCCTGCCCGCGCTGCCCCGCGACGGCCGGGGCGACTGGCTGGAGCCCGGGATCGTCAGCGATCCCAGCGACGGCAAGCTGATCCACCTCTACGGCCTCAATCTGTCACGTGCCTGGATGCTGGAGGGCATCGCCGCCCGGCTGCCGGCGTCCGATCCGCGGCGGTCCGGTCTGCTGGCGGCGGCCCGGCGGCACCGCGACGCCAGCCTGCCCAACGTCACCGGCCAGTACTACGGCGGCGGACACTGGCTGGGCAGCTTCGCCACCTACCTGGTCACGGGACGGGGGCTGCCGACCGTCCGCTGAGCCGGGGCGGTCCGCCTCAGCGCCGGATGCGGTCCAGCACCGCGAGGAGGCCGGTATCGGCCGCGCCGCGGGCCATCGCGCGGGCCAGGAGAGCCTCGTGCGGCATGGTGCTGGAGCGGAGCACGAGGTGGACGTGGGCGCCGAGGGCGGCCGGCATCACCAGGTCGAGCTCGAAATTGTCGCCCACCACCAGCGTGGTGGCCGCTGCGGCGTCCGTCTCCGACCACAGGTGCGCGAGCACGTCGAAATAGCGTCCGCGATGCAGGTGGATGGGGCGGGCCAGCTCCGGCCACTCGACCGTCGGGGGCAGCGCGGCCAGTCGCGGGTCGGAGACGGCGTCGTCGCCGATCGAGAACTTGGCGGCATCGCCACGCACCCGCACCCCGCCACGGCCGGCGAAGGCGAGGGCGTCGAGGAGGCGCTCGACCGTGTCGGTGCGGGAGTTCGTCACCACGCCCACGTGCAGTCCGCTCGTCAGCAGGCCCTCGAGCAGCGCGCGGGCGTCGGCGCGGAAGGGCGGCGGGACCTCCTCGTAGGCGGCACGGTGCACGTCCATCACGCCCGCGGCCAGCGCGTCGCCGGCGAGCCCGGCGTGCTCGGCGAGCAGGCGGCGGACGATGCTGTTGGCGGTGAGGTAGGGATCGCCGTTGGCGGGACAGGCGGCCAGGCCGTCCACCGTCCAGGCCGTCGCGGGCGGCAGGGCGGTGACGACGGCGTGCTGCGCCGCCCACTCACGCCCGACGCGGTCGCCGTTCCACCCCAGGCGGCCCGCGAGGGCGCGGCGCGAGGCCGCGAGGAAGGCCGGCGCGTGGGCGTCGGCGTCGGTGAGGGTGCCGTCGAAGTCGAGGACGACGAGACGGACCCGACAGGTCTCGGCGACGGTGATGCCGGGGGCGCGGCGCATCAGGCGATCATGGCCTCGTGCCAGCGACGCAGCGCGACGGCGTGGTGCCCCACGAGCAGGACCGTGTGGTTGCCGAGCGGGTGCGCGAGCATCTCGTCGAGCGCGCGGGTTCCGATCTCGACCTCGACCTGGGTGCGGCACAGGTCGGGCCGATCGGTGTTCTCCACCAGCATGCCGTCGAGGGCGCGCAGTTCCTCGAGGCGCTCGCCGCCGAGACGCAGCAGCGTCACCGGGCCCTCGGGCAGCGTGCCCTGGATGCCCACGCCCAGCCCGGACTCGAAGTGCGAGCGCAGCCGGTAGCCGCGGGTGAGCGACGGGGCGATCGTGCAGTGGGCCAGGGCGAGTCGCCCGCGCGCGCGATCGAGCCGCGAGGGGTTCGCCATCCAGGGCAGGACGCCGAGCAGGCGATGGGCCCAGAGCATGGCCAGGGTGGCGACGAGGTCTCCCTCGCAGCCGGCGATGACGCCCTCGTCGTTCAGGCGCGCGAGCGCCAGGCAGCCGGTGGTACGGCGGCGGGTGACGAGGTCGAAGCAACGCACGGCCACCGCGTCGAGGCGACCGGCCTCGATCATGCGCCTGAGGGCGGCGTGGACTCGCCCGGCCGCGGACAGGTCGGTCTCGGCCGCCTCGAGGAGCTCGGTGGCGCCGGAGCGGAGCTGGCGGGCCGCGCGCTCCCCCAGCACGTTGATCTCCGCGTCGGGCGGGTCGAAGAGCGGGTCGAGCGGCAGGGGGACCACCGTCGGGCCCCAGACCTCGCGGACGACCTGGTGGCTCGGGCTGCTGGCCACCAGCCAGTCCGAGGGGCGACCGACGAGACCGATGCGCGCGGCCTGCAGGGCCCGGCGGACCGCCCGGTCGTGCAGGGCGGCGGCGAGTTCCCGCAGGCCGGCCTCGTCGTCGGGCGCCGCCAGATAGAGGACGCGTCCGCGCACGTTCTGCTGCTGGAGCCGGGCCAGCACCTCGAGCGCGGCGGGCAGCGAGTTGTGCCCGGGATGGGCGACCAGGAGCGCGGGCTCGCCGGGACCCAGGTGCGCGCGCTCGAGGATGAGGCGCTCCGTGCCCCCGGTGACCACGAACACCACGGGCGTCGGCGCGGAGCCGGCGTCGCTCAGCGAGACCGGGCGCGCGGTCGCCGGATCCCAGCGCTCACCGCCCAGCGAGCGGAAGGCCGCCGCGTAGCCGTCGAGCACGCCACGCAGGCTGGCGGGGTCATGGATCGGCGAGATCGCGGCATACCACGGGAAGCGGGGTGCGACGCTCGGGCTGGCCGACGACGTGTGCGGACTGCCGACCCCGAATGGGTTGTCGTGGTGGCAGATTCGCGATCTGCGCACCGTCGACCTGTCGTCGGAACCGATCGCCGACGCCGAACTGGTCGGTCCGGCACACGATGA
>CAYNPF010000215.1:0-4564 GCA_964398895.1 uncultured bacterium | reverse complement strand
GGGGGGGGGGGGGGGGGGGGGGGGGGGGGGGGGGGGGGGGGGGGGGGGGGGGGAGACGGCCTACGCGGTCGAGGTCTCCGACGACCGCACCGCCTGGCGCACGCTGCGCACCGTGGCGGCGCTGGGGCGCGCGCGGGACCACGTGGAGCTGCCGGAGACCGAGGCGCGCCACGTGCGCCTGCGGTCGCTGGGGGGCGCGCTGGCGGTGAGCGAGGTGCGGGTGATGCCGCTGGAGTGGTCGGCGAGCCCGTCGGCCTTCTTCCGTGCCGTGGCCCGCGACGAGCCGCGTGGCACTTACCCGCGCGGCATCCTCGGCGAGCCGGTGAGCTGGGCGGTCGTGGGCGAGGACGGCGATCGGCGCGAGGGGCTGCTCGGCGCGGACGGCGCGCTGGAGACGGGCGCCGGGGCCTACGCCATCGAGCCGTTCCTGCAGGTGCGCGGTAGGTTGCTGACCTGGGCGGACGTGGAGAGCCGGCCGTCGCTCGAGGAGGGTCGGCTGCCGATCCCCTCGGTGCGCTGGCTGCGCGACGACCTCGAGCTGACCGTGACCGCCTTCGCCGTCCCCGAGGCCGGGGGAGCGGCCGGGCTGGGGCCCAGCGGGGCCGCCCTGCTCGGGCGCTACCGCGTGCGCAACCTGGGCACCGGTGGGCTGCCGGTCACGCTCTACCTGACGCTGCGGCCCTTCCAGGTGAACCCGCCGGAGCAGTTCCTCGCCGTGCCGGGCGGCGTGGCGCCGCTGCACGCGATCCTGCAGGACGGCCCGGTGGTGCGCGTGGACGGCGAGCGCGGGCTGGTGAGCCTGGTGCCCGCCGACGGCTTCGGCACCGGTGACTACGACACCGGCGACCTGGTCGCCGACTTCCTGCGCGAGGGCGTGCTGCCCGCGCGCACCCACGTGAGCGACTCGCTCGGGCGCGCCTCCGCCGTGCTGGCCTACCGGATGGAACTGGCGGGCGGCGCCGACCAGGAGGTGGACGTGGTCGTCCCGCTGGGCGGGCGGCCGGAGGCCCCGACCGAACGCGGTCCGCTGGCCTGGCGGGCGGAGGTCGAGGCGCGGCTGGCGGCCTGCCGCGAGGCGTGGCGGGCGCGGCTGGCGCCCTTCCGCCTCGAGCTGCCGGGCGGGGCCGCCGACGTGGCCCGCGCGCTGGAGGCGCAGATCGGCTGGATCCTCGTCAACCGCGACAGCGCCGGCATCCAGCCGGGCTCGCGCTCCTACGCGCGCTCCTGGATTCGCGACGGCTCGCTCACCTGCACGGCGCTGCTGCGCACCGGGCATCCCGAGGTGGTGCGCGACTTCATCGAGTGGTTCGCGCCCCACCAGTACGCCGACGGCAGGATCCCCTGCTGCGTCGGCCCACTCGGCTCCGACCCCGTGCCCGAGCACGACGCGGACGGCGAGTTCATCTACCTGGTGGCCGAGTACGTGCGCCACACCGGCGATCTGGCCCTGGCGGCGCGGCAGTGGCCGGCGGTGGCGGCGGCGGCGGGCCACCTCGACTCGTTGCGCCGGCAGCGGCGCACGCCGGAGTGGCGCACCGGCGAGAATGCGCCGTTCTTCGGGCTGCTGCCGCCCTCGATCAGCCACGAGGGCTACTCGGCGCAGCCGATGCACTCCTACTGGGACGACTTCTTCGCGCTGCGCGGCTTCAAGGACGCGGTCTACCTCGCCGGGTTGCTGGGGCGGACCGCGGAGGCGCAGCGGCTGGCGCGGGTGCGCGACGAGTTCGCGCACGACCTCGGGGCCTCGGTGCAGGCGGCGATGGCGCGGCACGCCGTGGACTACGTGCCCGGCTGCGCCGACCTCGGCGACTTCGACGCCACCTCGACCACGATCGCACTCGACCCGGTGCAGGCCGGGGCGGTGCTGCCGCCGGGCGCGCTGGAGCGGACCTTCGCGCGTTACTGGGAGTTCTTCCGCGAGCGCGCGGCCGGGACGAAGTCGTGGGAGAACTACACGCCCTACGAGATGCGCACCATCGGCGCGCTGACCCGGCTGGGCTGGCGCGGGCGGGCCGACAGCCTGCTGACCTGGTTCCTCGCCGACCGCAACCCGCCGGCCTGGCAGCAGTGGGGAGAGATCGTCTGGCACGACCGGACCCACGCGCACTTCATCGGCGACCTGCCGCACACCTGGGTGGGCTCGGACTTCGTCCGCTCGGCCCTCGACCTGCTGGCCTACGAGCGCGAGCGCGACAGCGCGCTGGTGCTGGCCGCCGGCGTGCCGTCGGGCTGGCTGGTGGACAACGGGCTGAAGGTGGGTGGTCTCTCGACGGCCTACGGCACGCTCGGCTACACACTGCGCCGGCTGGCCGGCGGGCAGGTCGAGGCCCGCATCGAGGGCGGTTGCCGCGTGCCGCCCGGGGGCGTGGTGCTGCAGCCGCCGGGGACCTTCCGACGCGTGAGCGTGGACGGCGCGCCGGCCGTGCTCGGACCGGCGGGCGAGGTCGTGCTGCGCGCCCTGCCGGCGAACGTGAGCTTCCGGCCCTGAGCGGGGAGGTCCCCGCTCAGGACCGCGGCAGCCGCACCTCGACCGCGTGTTCGCGCCCGTCGCGGAAGTCGGGCACGAGCTCGCCCGTCTGCGGCCGGCCGTCCACCCGCAGGCCGGGGCGGCCCGGGCCGCGGCGCACGCGGATGCGATAGACGCAGCCGCGGAAGGTGCGCTTCATGTCGAAGCCCTTCCACTCCGGCGGCAGGCAGGGCCGTACCCGCAGGCCGTCGTAGGTCGGGCGCACGCCCAGCAGCCACTCGGTGGCCACGCGGAACGTCCAGGCCGCGGAGCCGGTGTACCAGGTCCAGCCGCCGCGCCCGAAGTTCGGGGACTCCGGCCCGTCCACGTTGCCCGGCATGACGTAGGGCTCGACCTTGTAGAAGTCGGGCTGCCGGCCGCGGAGCACCGGGCAGAACGAGCGGTAGAGCCGCCAGGCCTGCCGCCCGCGCCCCAGCTTGCACTCGGCCTGGATCGCCCACAGGCCGGCATGGGTATAGAGCCCGCCGTTCTCGCGGGAGCCGGGCGAGTAGCGCGTCAGGTAGCCGATCTCGGCGTCGGGTTCGCGGTAGGCGGGGGCGAGCAGCAGCGGACCGTAATCGCGGTAGAGGTGGCGCTCCATCGCCCGCAGCAGGCGCGGCAGCCGCCGCGGCGGCACCACGTCGCTGAGGATGGCCCAGGTCTGGGCGTTGAGGAAGATGCGGCCGTCGCGGCAGCGCCGTGAACCGATCACCTCGCCGCTGTCCTTGGTGGCGCGCACGTACCAGTCGCCGTCCCAGAAGTGCCGGTTCACGGCGGCCCGCATCCTCGCCGCCTCGCGCCGGTACTTCGCCTGCGTGGCGCGGTCGGGGCGGGGGAGACGGTCCTCCAGCTCCGCCCAGTCCTCGAGGATGCCGACGAGGAAGTGCGCCAGCCAGACGCTCTCCGACTTCAGCCGCCGGCCGATCGCCGAGAGGCCGTCGTTCCAGTCGCCGGCCCCCATGAGCGGCACGCCGCGCGGCGACAACCGCGTCCAGAACGTGTCCACGGCCCGCCGGCAGTGCTCGTAGACGGTGCCGCGCTCGCGCGACGGCCGGCCGTCCGGAGCGAGGAAGGGGACGCGCTCGTCCAGCAGCGCGAAGTCGGCGGTCTCACGCAGGTAGTTCAGCGTGACGAAGGGCAGCCAGAGCAGGTCGTCGTTGTAGGGCTTCTTCGCCCCCTCGCCGGTGAGCGGGTGCCACCAGTGCCAGGTGGTGCCGTCGCCGAACTGGTGGGCGGCGTGCAGCCGGATCTGCGCGCGGGTGCGCCGCGGCTCGAGCGGCAGGAAGACCTGGCTGTCCTGGAGCTGGTCGCGGTAGCCGTAGGCGCCGCCGGGCTGGAAGTAGCCGGTGCGGCCCCACAGGCGGCTCGAGATCGTCTGGTACTTGAGCCAGGTGTTGGTCAGCAGGTCGAAGGCCGCGTCCGGGGTCGCGACCTCGAGCGGGGCGAGCAGGTCGTCCCAGAAGCGCCGCGTGCGGCGCCAGGCCGCCTCGACCGCGCCCGCGCGCCGGTAGCGGCGCGCCAGCCGCAGCGCGCCAGCGCGGTCGTCGGCCAGGCCGAGCGTGAAGACGACCTCGCGGGTCGCGCCCGGCGCCAGCGAGACGGAGAGCTGGAGCGAGCCGATCGCGTCCAGCCAGCGGCCGGTCGCTCCGCCGAGGCGGGGTCGGTGCAGCGCCGCGGGGTCGGCGATGGTGCCGCAGGTGCCGAGGAACGCCTCCTTGTCGCACTCGTGCGCCACCGGGGTGGGACTGGCGGCGTGGAAGGCGACGTGCGGCCACTCCACGTTCCAGGGCTGCCCCCGGCCGTGCTCGGCGATGGTGCTCAGGCGCTTGGTGGTGCCGGTGATCTGACCGATCCTGGCGAAGGATCGCCGCGACAACCACGATGCGACCGCGACCGCGACCGCGGTGAAGACGAGCAGAGTGAGGATCGACCACAGCACGAGCCCGGAGAGCACCTCCCGAGAGAGCACCATGCTCTGCTCGATGAGGATGCCGGAGCCGGTCTCTCCAGTCATGAGAGATACCTCGCCGCTCGCGCTGGATGCTTCGAGGACCGCTC
>CAYNPF010000214.1:0-4609 GCA_964398895.1 uncultured bacterium | reverse complement strand
GCGGCGCGCTCGGCGCCGGACAGCGGCCGGGCCTCGCGCACCAGGGTGCGGGCCCATTCGACCGCGCCGG
The DNA here is from genome assembly GCA_964398895.1 of uncultured bacterium. Classification (GTDB taxonomy): domain Bacteria; phylum Eisenbacteria; class RBG-16-71-46; order RBG-16-71-46; family RBG-16-71-46; genus JANXPZ01. The sequence goes on along the minus strand of CAYNPF010000214.1, from coordinate 4,539 downwards.
GCACGTTCCACAGCAGCACGCCGCGCGTGACGTCGTCGCGCAGGTAGAACGCGACGCCGGGAGCGCCCTGGGCGGGACCGGCCTCGCGCGGCTCGCGCCACACGGTCTCGACTCGCAGCGTCGGGTCGAACTCGCCCACGCCGGCCAGCGCGAGGTCGAAGAGGTCCGAGTCGAAATGCGGCAGGCCCTCGTAGGCCTCGTGGGCGCCGGCGAGGTTGGCGCCGGCGCAGCGGCCGTGCGCGCGGGCGTGGTCCCAGTGCTCGACGCGCCGGCTGTAGCCGAGCGGCACGCAGGGGTGGCGCGCCACGTCGCCGGCGGCGTAGATGTCGGGGTCGGTGGTGCGCGCGTACTCGTCCACGACGATGCCGTCGTCCACGTCGAGCCCCGCCGCCTCGGCCAGGTCGGCCTCGGGCTCGAGGCCGATGCCGACGAGCACGGTCTGCGTGCTGATGACGCCGCCGCCGGCGGTGTGCGCGCGGATCAACCCCTGCGATTCCTCGAGGCCGACCAGCTTGTCCTCCGACACCGTCTCGATGCCCTCGTGGCGGAAGCGCTCGGCGAGCGCCAGCCCCAGCTCGCGCGGCAGCACGCGGAACAGCGGGTACTCGCGGTCCAGCAGCAGCGTGACCTCCTTGCCGGCGTGGCGCAGCGCCGCCGCCAGCTCGGCGCCGACGAAGCCGCCGCCCACGACCAGCGCGTGCTCGAAGCGCTCGAGCCGCTGCGCGAGGAAGACGTAGTCCTCGAGGTCGCGGAAGTAGTGCAGCCCGGCGATCTCGGCGCCGGCGAGGCTCAACCGCCGCGGGCGCCCGCCGGTGGCCAGCAGCAGCCGGTCGTAACCGTGCTCGACGCCGCGCTCGTCCCACACCACGTGGCGGGCCGGGTCCAGCTCGATGGCCTCGCGGCGCAGCAGCAGCTCGACGCGGTGCTCGCGGTAGAAGTCGTCGGGGTGTACGGGCAGCTCGTCGGGCTTCGCGCGCCCGAACCACAGGCCCTTCGACAGCAGCGGCCGGCGGTAGGGCGCGTGGTTCTCGCGCGCGAGCAGCAGGATGCCACCGTCGGGGTCGTGTCGGCGGATGCCCTCGATCGCCGAGGCGCCGGCGATGCCGCCGCCGACGATCACGTAGGTGTGGGGCACGCTCAGGCCTCCGTGACCCGCGCGGCGGCGTGCGCCGCGTACGAGGTGTAGCCGGCCTGCAGGTCCATGAGGGCGTGGATGAGCATCGCGGCGTAGAGCGAGCCGGTGATCCAGTAGACGGCGGCGAGGAAGCCGCCGGTGAGCGCGGTGACCAGCGTGTTGCGCCAGCCCTGGTAGGAGTGGCCGAGGCCGAAGACCAGCGCGCTGCCGGCGGCGGCGGCGACGAAGACGTGCGGGCCGGGAACCAGCATCGCCGCCCAGGCGCCGAGGTACCAGATGAGGAAGCCGCGGTAGAGCGCCTCCTCGCAGATGCCGGCGCTGACCGAGACCGCGGCGAACCAGCCGAACTCGCCACCGCTCGCCGGGAGCAGGCGCGCCAGTTGGCCCGCGTCCTTCTCCAGCTTGGCCAGCGCCTCGCGGTCGTCCGGGGCGACGCGCTGCCGGCGGGCCAGCACCGCGACCATGGCGGCCAGGCCCGCGATCACGCCGGCCAACCCGCCGTTGAGCCGCAGCACGAGCCCGAGCTGATCCCACGGCCGGCGCGTCACCAGCCACAGCACGATGAGCGCCGCGGCCAGCACCCAGAGCAGCACCAGCGAGCCGCGGTAGAACGCCCGTCGGGCCGCCGGCAGATCCGCATCACCGGCCCGCACCAGCCGCCGGATGCCCCACGGGTTGCGGCCGCTGAGCGGCACCAGCACCAGGAGCACGAGGAACAGCAGGTGGTCGAGCAGGCCGGGGATCTCGATCACGACGAACGCACCGCCGCGGCCTTGCGCGGATGCGGGGCCGCGGCCCGCCGCGTCGCGGCCGCCCGCACCGGAGCGCGCCGCCGCGCCCGGCTTACCGCGTGGTAGCGGAAGCAGCTCACCAGGTGGTCGTTCACCATGCCCGCCGCCTGCATCATGGCGTAGCAGATGGTGGAGCCCACGAACTTGAAGCCGCGCGCCCGGAGATCGGCGCTCATCGCGTCCGACAATTCGGTGCGCGGCGGGATCTGCTTCAGCGTGCGCCAGCGGTTGCGAATGGGATGCCCGCCGGTGAAGCGCCAGATGTAGCGGTCGAAGCTGCCGAACTCGCGCTGCACGACGAGGAAGGCGCGGGCGTTGCCGATCGCCGCTGCGACCTTCTGGCGGTTGCGCACGATGCCGGGGTCGGCGAGCAGGGCGCGCACCTTGCGCGCGTCGTAGCGCGCCACCTTGCGCGGGTCGAAGCGGTCGAAGGCCCGCCGATAGCCGGCGCGCTTCTCCAGGATGGTGCGCCACGACAGCCCGGCCTGGGCGCCGTCCAGCACCAGCAGCTCGAACCAGCGCCGGTCCGAGTGCACGGGCACGCCCCATTCGCGATCGTGATAGGCGCGATAGAGCGCGGTGCTCTCGCACCAGGCGCAGCGCGTGCGCGCGGGCGCGGTACGGACAGAAGCGGATTTCCGTGCGACGACCTGGCTGCCCATCGTTCCCCTCCGTGTGCCGGATCCCCACCTACGCGGCGGCGGCAGCCTACCACGCCGCCGCCGCCGTGACCGCCCGACCGGATCCGTGCCGCGGGATCGGCGCTAACGCCCCGCTCCCACCTGCAGCACCTGCTCGGGCCCGCGCGCTTCCAGCTCGGGCTCGTACATGCCGCTCGCCGTGGTCGGCAGCGCGACGAGGCGCCCCGCCAGCTCGGGCCGCACCAGATACTCGATCACCGTATCGCCGGCCGGCAGGTCGCCGAGGAAGAACACCGCGCGCGTGTCGCGCGCCTCGGCGTGCAGGTCCCACGGGTGCTCGGTGCCCTCGGGCGTCAACGCGTCCACCTCGAAGCCGGCCGGGCGCGGGTCCTCGATCATGACGTGGTCCAGCGCGGCGGGCGCGTGCAGCGTCAGCCGCACCAGCACCGCCTCGCCGACGTGCAGCCCGGCCCCCGGCGCCGGCGGGGTCGCCAGCCAGCGCGGCCGTCCGCGCCGGTCGGCGGTGCGCTCGGCGTGCAGGTACTCGCGCGTCACCGCCAGCCGCGTGGTGTCGGTCGCCGGACCGGGACTCGCCACCAGCGCCTGCGCCGCCCACGACCAATAGGCGGTGCCGACGCCGCTCTTGCGCAGCACCAGCCGGTTCGCGCCGGGCCGCAGCCGCGAACCGTTGATGCGCACGCGCTCGCCGCGACCGAACAGGTCGTCGGCGCCGAAGGCGCGCTCGAGCAGCGGCGCGCCGTTCCACTCCACCGCCAGGCGGTAGTCGGGCCGCGCCTCGGCCGGGTGCGCGAGCATCCAGTCGCCGAGCGCGATCGCCACCGGCGCGGTCGTGCGCGTCGAGCCCCAGTGATCGCCGCGGCGCTGCGCCGCCAGCCAGCGCAGTGCGTCGCCGGCGCGCGGATCGGCGGGCGAAACCGCCAGCAGTGCCGAGAGCGCGTAGGCGGTGGTCTCGACGTCGTCGCTCCACCACGCGGAGCCGCCGCCGCCCCAGTGCGTGCCGCCGTCGTGCGCGGCGCGGCCGCCCAGCGTGGCGACCAGCGCCTTCGCCTCGGTCGGCCGCTGCAGGCTCATGTGCCCGAGCGCGGCCATCGCCAGCCCGGCGTCGCCGAGCCGCTCGCGTTCGCCGTAGACCGCGGCGCCGAGATCCTCGAGCCGCGCCTTGAGCCAGGGGAACTGCTCGGTCGCGATCGGCAGCGACAGCAGGCCGGTGAGGTGCATGAGCGCGTAGGCCTCGCCGTCGGCGCTGCGCACGCCGTCGAGGAGCGCCCGCGCCCGCCACGCGCCGCGCTGCAGCGCCCCGTCGAGCCGCTCGTCGGCCGCACCGGCAAGACGAACGCGGGCCAGGGCGTCGAGCGCCAGCATGGTGAGGTAGGGATCCGACTCGCCCTCGCTCCACCAGCCCCAGCCGCCGTCGTCGCGCTGCAGCACCAGCAGGCGCGTCGTCGCCGGCTTGAGCGAGGCCTCGAGCGCGGCGGCACGCGGCGGCGTGAAGCCCAGCCGCTTCGCCGTCGCCAGCAGGTTCGCGACCGGGCGGATGGTGTTGGCGGTCTGCTCGGTGCAGCCCCACTCGTAGCCGGTCAGGTAGTCGAGCGCCCCCAGCGCCATCGCCGCCGGCGAGGGCGACAGCTCGAGCGTGAGCGAGCTGCCGGGGCGCACCAGCGCCTCGGGCAGCGACACGGTCACGGTCGTGGCGTCGCCCTCGAGCACCCCGGCCGCGTGCGGATGGAGCGCCACCGCGCGCGCCAGCACCGGCACCGGGACCTCGAGCGCGTCGCGATCGCTCTTCGTCGCCGCCGCGAAGCGCAGCGTGCCCGGCGGGATCGTGTCGGCGTCGGCCGGCACGGCGGTGGCGATCACCGGCCACTCGCCGCGCGACTCGCCGCCGGCCGGCAGGTCCGCGCGCCGCGTGGCCGCGCCACCCAGGCGCAGCGGCCCGCCCGCGACCTCGAGC
>CAYNPF010000213.1:0-4666 GCA_964398895.1 uncultured bacterium | reverse complement strand
GCCGACCACGACGCTGGCCCTGGTGGGCGCCAGCATGGGCGGGGTGTGTTCCCGCTATGCGTTGGCGTGGATGGAGGCGCACGGGCTGCCGCACCGGGTGCGCACCTGGGTCTCCTTCGACGGGCCGCAGAACGGCGCCGACATCCCGCTCGGGCTGCAGTACTGGATCCGCTTCTTCGCCGCCCAGTCGGCCGATGCCGAGGCGTTCCGCCAGCAGCTGGTGAGCCCGGCGGCGCGCCAGCTCCTCCTCTACCACTTCACCGATCCGGCCGGGACGACCGGGCAGGCCGATCCGCTGCGCGATTCGCTGCGCGTGCATCTGGCGTTGCTGGGCGACTGGCCGACGCAGCCGCGGCGGGTGGCGATCGCCGACGGCAGCGGCGCCGGTCTGGACCAGGGCTTCGCTCCCGGCGCGCAGCTCATCCGCTACGAGTACACCAGCGTGCTGGCCACGCTGAAGGGCAACGTCTGGGCGCTGCCCGACCAGGCGAGCGGCACGATCTTCGACGGCAGCCTGCGCATCCTCTTCTCGACCACGTCGCAGAAGGTCACGGTGAGCGGCACGCTGCCCTGGGACGGCGCGCCCGGCGGGTCGCGGCCCTCGATGATGCAGATGGACACCACCGCCGCGCCCTACGGCGACATCGTGGCGCTGCATCCCTCGCACTGCTTCGTCCCCACGATCAGCGCGCTGGCCCTCGACACCACGGCGCCGTTCTTCGACGTGGACGGCACGCCCGACCTGCTCGCGCACACGCCCTTCGACGCGGTCTACTACGAGGCGACGAACCAGGAGCACGTCGGCATCTCCGCCGACTGCGCCGCGTGGGTCCGGGCGGAGATCGAGAACGGGGTGCTCGCCGTGCCGGAGGGCGGTGCGGTTGGCCCCCGCCTCGCCGCGGCGCCGAATCCCTGCCGGACGGGCGCGCGCCTGAGCTTCACGCTGGCACAGGCGGGCCCGGTGCGCCTGGACCTCTACGACCTCGGCGGTCGCCGGGTGCGCGCGCTGGCCGACGGGCGGCGCGACGCCGGCGTGCACGCGCTGGAGTGGGACGGCCGCGACGATACCGGCCGCGCGGTGCCGCCCGGGATCTACTTCCTGCGGCTGGCGGCGGGGCCCGCGACGGTGACGCGGCGGCTGGTCCGGCTCGACTGAGCGGCGCGGTTCAGCGCACGAGGACGACGCGACGGGTCTCGTCGCGTCCGGCGGCGAGGTGCAGCCGCGCGAAGTAGACGCCGGCGGGGGCGGGGACGCCGGCGTCGTCGTTCCCGTCCCAGTGCAGCGCGTGCACGCCGGCGACCAGCGGGCCGTCGGCGAGGCGGACGACGCGGCGCCCGGCGAGGTCGTGGACGAACAATGTGCCCGTGCCCGGCGCGGCCAGGGAGAAGCCCAGCGTGCAGCCGCCGCGCGCCGGGTTGGGGCTGACGGCCAGCGGCCGGGACTCCGGCGGCGGCGGCGGGACCATGGTGGTGGTGTCAATCAGGTCGTCGAGCACGAGGTCCACCGGCACGCCGCGGGCCAGGCGGTCGCTCACCTCGGTGGCCAGCACCCAGAAGACGATGCTCCCGCACACCACCGAGCTGTCGGCGATGGTCCACGGATACTCGGGATCGCTCGCGGGCGGCCAGTAGCCGTAGAGATCGGGGATGGTCCCGCCGTCCTCGAGCGAGTCGAGGAAGCCCAGGGTCGGTCCGAGTTGGGGCAGTCCGAGGTGGTCGAAGAGCAGCGCGCCGTAGGCCGGCTCCACCGTCCAGCCCCGGGTGTCGTAGTCGTAGGAGCAGCCGGTGGCGCGGCTGTAGAAGTACTCCGTGCAGTCCGCCCCGCAGGACTGCTGGTAGACGGACATGCCGCTGCCGTCGGTCCGGCCGGCGAGGAAGGCGCCCATCGTGGCGAGGAACGGATCGAGGTGCGGATCGGCGGTCATCCGGCGCAGGTGGATCATCTCCATCGCCATCCAGCCGGTGTAGTGGATGTCGCGCGAACCCGGGCACCAGTGGGGGAAGCTGCCGTCGGCGTTCTGGTAGGGCACGAGCTGGCCGATGATGTCGTGCGTCTTCTGCGCCGCCGCCGTCGAGCCGGTCAGCAGCGCGTACTCGGCGGTGGCCATGGCCACCATCAGCCCGCCGTTCAGCACGCACTGCGAGGTGGGGATGGCCAGCATCTCCGCGGTGACCTCGGTGCCGGCGTCGAGGAAGCGCGGCAGCCGCGTGGTCTCGTAGGCCCCCAACAGGCTGTAGGCCAGCATGCCGTCGAACGGCGAGTGCGAGCGGATCTCCTCGAGCCGGCCGAGCATGAAGTCGGCGTGCCGGACGATCTCCACCCGCAGCCGGGTGCGCGGCTGCAGCCGGTACAGCTCGACGTAGGCGAGGAGCTGGCAGACGACGGTCTGGCGGATCTCCTCGGAGGGGCTCACCGAGTAGCGCCAGTCCATGGTGACGCCGTCCACCTCGTTGAGCTGCAGGTAGCGGTCCATGCGCTGGACCAGCGGGGCGAGCGGGTCGTCGGCGCCGATCGTGGCGGCCGCACCCGCGCACGGGGCGGCGGCGAGGAGCCAGGCCAGGCCGGCGATCAGTGCGGCCAACGGGCGGAAGCGCGCCATCGGGGTCCTCCGGTGAGGGTCGGGCGACCGCCGGTGAGCATCCCGCCTCGCCGCGCGGCCCGCAACCGTGAAGATGGAGCCCGATGGACGAAGCGGACCCGCCGTCGGCGGGCCCGCTTCGCGGGAGGATCTCAGTGCCCGGGTCGCCACCAGATCGGTTTCGAGTTGTCGCTCTGATTCGACGGACTCTGGCTCGACGGGCTCTGGGCCGGCGCGGGCGCCGGGGCCGGTGCCGGTGGCGACGACTGGCGCGCCGGGGCCGCCTGCGGCGGTGGTGACGACTCGCGTGCGGGGGCCGCCTGCGGCGGTGGTGACGACTCGCGTGCGGGGGCCGGCTCGGCGGCTCGCTCGCGGGCGCGGTACTCCCGCTCGAGGTCGCCCGGCGAGCGCTGTTCGACCGGTGCCGCCGTCCGCTTCTGCACCTTCGGCTCGCTGCTGCGCGTCGTCGCGGGCGTCCCCTCCGTGGATCCCCCGGAGACCCGCGTGATCACCGGGCGGACCGGGTTGGTCCGGCGCTGCGGCGTGGTGGGCCGCGCCACCTCGGTCGTGCGCTCGCGGGGCGCCGGCATCGTGGCCCGCCGCCAGGTGCCGCCGTTGTTCACCTTCCAGTCCCCGCCCGGCTCGCGCCGGTAGACCTTGCCGTCCTTGCCGGCGTAGACGTCGTTGGGCAGGGGCGCGGGCACGGTGCGCACGTGGCTGACCAGGTGGGCCGGCGGCATGAGGGCCTTCGGGTCCACCAGGCCGCTGCCGCCCGGGCGGTTGTAGAGGTTCGCGGGCTGCCGATCGCGCGGGGTCGTGGTGCCGCCGTTGGCGAGGGTGCCACCGCCGCCGCCGTTGCGCGGGTGCAGGAACGAGCGGTCGGGCGCGAGCAGCGGACGCCGGTAGCCGCCCGGGCCGAACCACAGGGGCGGGCCATGGTGGTGCAGCGTGGCCTCGGTCGTGCGCCAGCGCGTGCCCACCCGCAGGAAGCCGGTACCGTAGCTCCAGCCGAAGCTCCAGCGCGCCATCCACGGGTTGTAGCGCGGATGCAGGCCCCAGGTGAAGGGCCAGGGGTGGTAGTGGTGCCGCCGCCAGGGCTTGTAGCGGTAGCCGGTGCCGTAGACGACCGTGCCGTAGGAGGGATAGCAGCCGACGTAGCCCGGCTGGTAGCCGACGTAGACGTAGTCGTCGGTGGAGTCGAAGATCCAGACGTAGCGCAGGTGGTACAAGGGGCAGCTCGGCGGGATGTCGTCCACGCCGATCGGGCGCGTGGCGCTCACCGACCACGGACCGTAGGGATCGTCGGCGACGTACCAGACGCCCTGGTCGCAGGCGTAGTAGCGCTCGTCGGCGTAGACCACCTCGACGTCCGAGTTGATGCAGTAGTAGAGCCCCGTGCCCTCGATGTACTCCCACTCGGGCTCGCCGTCGTAGGTCACCTGCAGGTCGCTCTGGCCCCGGTGGACCGCCGCGGTCTGGGGGATGCCGGCATCGGCGACGGCGTCCTCGGCCTCGTCGGTGCCGGCCACGCTGGCGCGCAGGTAGCCCTTGACCGACGCGGCCGGGATGGACTGGAAGCACGCCGGCAACTCGTCGGCGCGCACGAAGCTCCAGGGGCCGTCGGGGGAGTCCGCCCGGTACCAGCGCCCGGCCAGCAGCACGTAGAGCGCCTGCGACTCGACGTCGCGCAGCACGTCACTCTCGGTGTTGGTGACGTAGAGCAGGTCGTCGCCGACCAGCGGGGCGTAGAGCGGGGGCCCGTCGGTGGAGATCAGCTCGGTCGGCTCGGTGGCGGTGATCACCTCGGGGGCGTCCCCGTGCACCTGCGCCTCGGCCGAGGTGTCGGGCGGCACGATCGCGCGCACCACCTCGGGCACGCGGTCGGTGTCGGTCCACGGTCCCAGCGGGTCGCTGGCCGAGTACCAGAGGTTGGCGCCGTTCAGGTAGTAGGTGCGGGTGGAGGGATCGTAGACCACCGCGTAGGGCGTGTTGGCGACGCGGCGCAGGCGCGAGCCGGCGACGTCCTCGAGCAGGGGATCGCCGTCGTAGACGACCAGGATGGCCCGCTCGTAGGCGAAGAGGATGCG
>CAYNPF010000212.1:0-4666 GCA_964398895.1 uncultured bacterium | reverse complement strand
GCTCGACGGGTACACCGACGACACCGAGACCGAGAAGAAGGTGATCCGCGACGCGGCCATCGGTGTCGAGCACCTGGTGCTCGAGGCGACGGAGCTGGGACTCGGCACGTGCTGGGTCGCCTGGTTCACCCAGCCCGAGATCCGTGCCGCGCTCGGTCTGCCGCCTCACCTCTACGTCCTTGCGGTGATCACCGTCGGTCACGCCGCCGAGCAGCCGGCCCCGCGTCCGCGCCTGGCGCTGGACGAACTCGTGCACCGCGAGCGCTGGTAGGTCGTCCGTGAGCGTGGTGCTGCGCGCGCTGCGCGCCGACATCACCACTCTGGCGGTGGACGCCATCGTCAACGCCGCCAACACGTCGCTGCTCGGGGGTGGGGGAGTGGACGGCGCGATCCACCGCGCCGCCGGGTCGGGCCTGCTCGAGGAGTGCCGCCGGCTGGGCGGCTGCCCGAGCGGCGAGGCCCGCCTGAGCGGCGGCCACCGGCTGCGGGCGCGGTACGTCATCCACACCGTCGGCCCGGTCTGGCGCGGCGGGACGCACGGCGAGCCCGCGCGGCTCGCCTCGTGCTACCGCTGCGCACTGGAGATCGCCGGGCGCAACGGGATCGCCACGATCGCCTTTCCCGGCATCGGCACCGGCGCCTACGGCTACCCGATCGAGGCCGCGGCCGCGATCGCCGTCACCACCGTGCGCGCCGAGGCGCCGCGCTGGCCGGTGATCCGCGAGGTCGTCTTCTGCTGCTTCTCCGCCGCGGACCTGGCGGTCTACGAGCGGATCCTCGCCGGCGGCTGAGGCTCAGGCCGGCGGTCGCAGCGCGCGCCGCAGCAGCGCGACCTGGCCGCCGTGACATGCGTTGTGCGCCGCCACGCCGGCGAGCATGACGGCGAAGCTCACGCCGCTGCCGAGCGGGGCGTCGCGCTCGCCGCCCAGCCGTTCCGCCAGCCGGGACTCGGGGAAGTCCGCCAGCGCCCGCTGCAGTCGCGCGTGGGCCGCGGCGAGACGCGCCCGCGCCTCGGGCCAGGCGACGAGCGGGGGCCAGTCCCCCGCTGCGGGTTCGGCGGGCCGGGCGCCGTCCAGGCGGCGCGCGACCTCGTCCATCCAGGCGGCGACGTGCAGCACCAGCTCCGCGATCGAGTGCGCGCCGGCGATGGGGTGGGCGGCGGCCTCGGCGTCGCCGACGTCGGCGAGCAGGGTCTGGAGGCCCGCCCCGTGCCAGGGATCCCCGGCCACGGAACGGGCGATGTCCTCGGCCAGCGTCGCACGCGACATGACGATCCTCCCATCCGGCCCGCGCTCGGGGCGCGGGCCCCGGACGATACGGGCTCGCCGGCCCGTGCGCCAGCCGCCGATGTCGCGGGGGTTGTCGGAATGCCGCTGCGACCGCGGTGGCCGCGCGGCTACCTCCGTCGCCCCGGCTGTGCCATAGTGCCCCGGTTCCCGTATCCCCGTTCCCCTGCCCAAGGAGGAAGCATGCGATTCGCATCCCGCTCCCGGGCCGCGATCCGTCTGGCGACGGCCCTGCTCGCGGTCGCGGTGCTCGCCGCCGGCGCCCCGCCGGTCCGCGCCGCCAAGGTGGCCGTCAAGGCGCCGCCGCCCGTGACCACGGGTCTCGAGAACCTGGAGAAGCAGGTGAGGGAGTTCACCCTGCCGAACGGTCTCAAGTTCATCGTCGTGGAGCGCCACAATGCGCCGGTCTTCTCGTTCGAGGCCATGGTGAACGCCGGTGGCGTGGACGAACAGATCGGCCAGACCGGCATCGCCCACATGATGGAGCACATGGCGTTCAAGGGCACCCGCGTCGTGGGCACCAAGGACTGGTCGAAGGAGCAGCCGTTGCTGGAGGCGGAGGAGACCGCCTACCAGGCGCTGCTGGCCGAGCGGCTGAAGGGGCTGCGGGCGGACACGGCGCGGCTGAGCAGCCTGCGGGCCGCCTTCGTGGCGGCGCAGGGCGCGGCGCGCGAGCAGGTCGAGTCGAACGAGTACTCGCGCATCATCGAGGCGGCCGGTGCGCCCGACATGAACGCCGAGACCAGCGACGACGTGACGCGCTACTTCTACTCGCTGCCGTCGAACCGGCTGGAGCTGTGGGCGCTGATGGAGGGCGGCCGCATGAGCGCGCCGGTGTTCCGCGAGTTCTACAAGGAGCGGGACGTCGTCTACGAGGAGCGCCGCATGGGCATCGAATCCTCGCCCGCCGGCCGGCTCTTCATGGACTTCATCAACACCGCCTTCGTGGCGCATCCCTACAAGACCGGCGTGATCGGCTATCCCTCGGATCTCAAGAGCTTCAGCCGCAGCCAGGGCGACGCCTTCTTCCGCCGCAACTACGTGGCCCGGAACATGGCCGTCGCCGTGGTCGGCGACGTCACCGTGCCCGAGCTGCAGAAGCTGACGAACCAGTACTTCGCCGGCGTGTCCGACGCCCCGGCGCCGCCGCCGGTGGTCACGCAGGAGCCGGTGCAGGACGCCGAGCGCCGCGTGACCCTCGAGGATCCGGCGCAGCCGATGATCATGATCGGCTGGCACATCCCGGCCGCCAGCGACCCCGGCTACCCCGCCTACGAGGCGCTGGCCAGCCTGCTGGGCGGCGGTGACTGGGCCCGGCTCAACAAGGCGCTGGTCAAGGAGCGCAAGATCGCCGTGGACCTGCAGGCCTTCGCCGGGCTGCCGGGCGAGAAGTACCCGACCCTGCTGGCGATGGTCGTGGTGCCGGCGACCGGGCAGGACCCGGTGGCGGTGGAGCAGGCCGTCTACGGCATCATGGACAGCATCCTCGCGGTCCAGCCGTTCAAGGCCGACGAGCTGGAGGGCTACAAGGTGCGGGTGCGCGCCCAGAACATTGCGCGGGCCGAGCGCAACTCCAGCCTGACCGACGCGCTGGTGCGCGCCCAGATCATCCAGGGCGACTGGCGCGAGTTCTTCCGCGAGCAGGAGCGGGTGCAGGCGCTCACCGTGGACGACGTGATGGCGGCGATGCGGCGCTCGCTGATCAAGAGCAATCGCACCGTGGCCATGATCGTGAACCCGCCGCCGCAGGCCTCGAACGAGGGAGGGCGCTGACCATGAGGCTCGCACGTTCGCTGCGCTGCGCCGCCCTGCCGTTGCTGCTGACGCTGGCCGCGGTCGTCCCCGCGCGGGCGCAGGATCCCGCGCTGTTCGATCCGTCGAAGCTGGTGACCCCGCCGTTGCGCCATGTCCAGGCGCCCAGGCCCGAGCGGTACGTGATGCCCAACGGCATCGTCGTCTTCCTGCTCGAGGATCATTCGCTGCCGGTCGTGCGCGGCACGGCCTACTACCGCTCCAGCCCCCTGTGGGTCTCCGCCGACAAGGCCGGCCTGGCCACCGTCGCCGGCGAGGTGATTCGCAGCGGTGGCAGCACCGCCCACAGCGGCGACTGGCTCGACGACCGTCTGGCCGCCATCGGGGCCTCGATCAACTCCGGCATCCAGAGCGACCAGGCCAGCGCGGGCTTCCGCTGCCTGCGCGAGAACACCGCCGAGGTGATCGGCTACTTTGCCGAGATCCAGCGGGCGCCGGCCTACCCCGAGGACAAGATCGAGCTGTCCAGGGTCGGGCTGCGCCAGAGCATCGCCAGCCGCAACGACGAGATGTTCACCGTGCTGGTGCGGACGGCCAGCGAGGCGGTCTATGGCAAGGACAGCCCGTACGCCCGTCGGCCCGAGTACGCCACCGTCGAGGCGATCACTCGGGCGGACTGCCAGAAGCTGCACGAGCAGGCCTTCCAGCCGCAGCGGCTGGTCCTGGCGGTCTACGGCGACTTCCAGTCGGCGGCGATGAAGAAACTGCTGGCCGCGAAGTTCGGTGACTGGAAGCGTGGCACGCTGGCGGTGCCGCCTTCGCCGGAGACCCCGGTGGCCCCGGCCCGGCTGGTGTTCGCTCCCAAGGAGGATGTGACCCAGACTGGCATCGTCATCAGCCACCTCGGCTTCCGCGCCGACGATCCCGACTACGCCGACATGGACGTGTACGGGATGGCCCTCGGCGGCGGGTTCCAGTCGCGGCTGGTGAACCGGATCCGCACCGAGCGCGGCCTGGCCTACGCCGCGGGCGCGATGGCCGGCGCCGACTTCATCCGGCCGGGCGTGTTCCTGGCCTACACGCTCACCCGCAACGACTCGGCGCTCACCGCGCTCGGCCTGCTGATGGACGAGACGCGCAAGACCACCGAGGCCCCGTTCACCGCGGGCGAGCTCAAGGCGGCGAAGGAGTCGGAGGTCAACGGCCTCGTATTCCAGTTCGCCGAGCCGTCATCCATCCTCTTCCGCACCGCCTACTACGAGATGGCCGGCTACCCGCTCGACTTCCTCGATCGCTATCAGAAGGCGCTGGAGAAGGTCACGGCCGAGAGCGTGCTGGCCGCGGCCAAGCGCAAGGTCCATCCCGAGCGGATGGTGGCCGTGTTGGTGGGCAAGGAGAGCGAGTTCGAGCGACCCCTGGACAGCATGGGCATGCCGGTCGAGCGGGTGGACATCACCATTCCGCCGCCGCCGTCGAAGCTGGCGGTGGGGCAGGCCACGCCCGAGGCGCTGGCCCAGGGGCAGGCGGCCCTGCAGAAGGCCGCGAGCCTGGCCGGCGGCAGCGCCGCGTGGACGGCGATCAAGAGCGTGACCACCGAGAGCTCGGAGACCATGCACATGGGCGGCCAG
>CAYNPF010000211.1:0-4674 GCA_964398895.1 uncultured bacterium | reverse complement strand
TGCCGCGGGTCGATCTGCGGCCGCCGCAACGGGCGCTGGGGCGCACCACCGAGGAGTCGCTGCGGGCCGGCGTGCTGTGGGGCGCGGCCGGGCAGGTGGACGCGCTGGTGCGCCGGCTGGCGCGCGAGATGAAGGGCACGCCGCGGGTGATCGCGACCGGCGGCTGGGCGAAGGTGGTGGCACCGGAGTGCGAGACGGTCCAGGCCGTGGACGAGGCGCTCACGCTCAAGGGAATGCGACTGCTGTGGGAGGTGTGCTCATGAGTCGGGGACGGATCCTCGGGTGGGTGTGCGTGCTGCTGGCCGTCTCGGCCGCGCCGGCCTCGGCGCGGAAGCCCTTCGTGCCCGACAGCCTCTGGCAGATGGACCTGGTTGTGCAGTTGACCGATCCCGAGATGGAGGGCCGCGGCGTGGGCACCACCGGCCTGGCCCGGGCCGGCGACCTGGTGCAGACCACCATGCGCCAGCTCGGGCTCGAGCCGGCGGGTGACGACGGCACCTGGGTGCAGTGGATGGAGGTCACCACCGGCGCCGAGGTCACCGAGCCGACCGCGCTGACGCTGCACCGGCGCGGCTGGCGGCCCGGGCGCCACTTCCAGCCGCTCGGCTTCTCGTCCACCGGCTCGCTCACCGCGCCGGTGGTGTTCGCCGGCTACGGCATCACCGCGCCCGGCTACGACTACGACGACTACGCCGGGCTGGACGTGCACGGCCGCATCGTGCTGGTGCTGGCGAACGAGCCGGGGGAGATGGACTCGACCAGCCGCTTCGACGGCAGCGTGAACACGCCGTTCGCGGCGCTGCGCACCAAGGCGATCACCGCCCGCGAACACGGCGCGGTCGGCCTGCTGGTGGTGAACGGGCCGCGCTACCACGCCGGCGAGCCCTTGCGGCCACCACGCTCCGACGGCGAGGGCTACATGAGCAGCGGGCTGGTGGCCGGCTGGGTCTCCGACTCGCTGGCCGACCTGATGCTGCGGCGCGCGCGCACCACCCTGCGCGCCGCGCAGATGGCCATTGACCGGCCGGGCCGGCCGCACAGCTTCGCCCTGGGTGACAGCGTGACGCTGCAGGTGACGCTGGAGCGCACGCGGGCCAGCATCCGCAACGTGATCGGCCGGCTGCGCGGGCGCGACACCACGCGCGTGCTGGTGGTGGGCGCGCACTACGACCACCTCGGCTACGGCGGCGAGCACTCGCTCAGCCCCGACCTGCACGCCATCCACCCCGGGGCCGACGACAACGCCTCGGGGACCGTGGCGATGCTGGCGGCGGCCGGGTTGCTGGTGGACCGCACGCGCCACGGCTGGGTGCCGGAGCACGACATCCTCTTCGCCGCCTTCACCGGCGAGGAGATGGGCCTCGTCGGCTCGTCGCGCTTCGTGGACCATCCGACGCGGCCGCTCGCGGACATCGAGGCCATGCTGAACATGGACATGGTCGGCCGGCTCAAGGACGACAAGCTCATGGTCATGGGCACCGGCACGGCCGCGGAGTTCCCCGAGCTGGTCGCCAACGTCAACCGCGCCGCCGGGAACTTCGAGGTGAAGACGACCGGCGACGGCTACGGTCCCAGCGACCAGTCCTCGTTCTACAAGCGGCAGATCCCGGTGCTGATGCTCTTCACCGGGGCGCACACCGACTACCACCGTCCCAGCGACACCTGGGACCGGCTGAACGGGGCCGGGCTGTGGCGGGTGACGGGTTTCGCCGCGGCGCTGACCGAGTCGCTCGACGCGCGCCCGCGGGTCCACTACGCGCAGGCGAAGGGCGACAGCGCCATGGGCCGGATCTCCGGCGGCAGCGGCTACGGCGCCTACCTCGGCACCATCCCCGACTTCTCGCAGACCGAGGGCGGCGTCCTGCTCTCCGGCACGCGTGAGGGCAGCCCGGGGGCGAAGGCGGGCCTGCTCGCCGGCGACGTGATCGTGAAGTTCGACGAGGTGAAGATCGACAACCTCTACGACTACGCCTTCGCGCTGCGCTCGCGGAAGCCCGGGCAGACGGTGCGGCTGACCATCCGCCGCCAGGGCCGGGAACAGGTCGTGCCGGTGACGCTGGGGAAGCGCCCGTGAGCGGCGCGCCGGCACCGCGCTCGACGACCGCAGCCCGGTCGCGCTGGGCGGTGCCGGCGACGCTGCTGCTCTTCCTGGTCACGCAGTACGGCTACGCCTGGCGCGTGCCGTTCATCAACGACGACTTCGCCTTCCTCGACCAGACCCGGGCCATGGGCTTCGGCCGGCTGTGGGCCTGGCACGGCGACTGGGTGGGCCGCTACTACCGGCCCTGGTCGCGCGAACTGCACTACTGGGTGCTGCAGCACCTGTTCGGCACCCACGTGGCGCCGTTCCACCTGGTGAACTTCGGCCTGTGGCTCGCCACGATGCTGCTCTACTTCGCGCTGGTGCGCCGCCTGGCCGGGCCCCGCGCCGCGGCGGTGGCGACCGCCGGCGTGGCCGCGCTGGCCGCCTGGAGCCTGCCGGTGGTGTGGCTGGCCGGCGCGCAGGAGCTGTGGATGCTCCTGCTGGCGCTGGCCGCGCTCCTGCTCTACGCGCGACGTGCGGATGCGGCGGCGACGATCGCCTTCGCCCTGGCGCTGCTCAGCAAGGAGACGGCGCTGCTGCTGCCGCTGGTGGCCTTCGCCATGCTCACCGCGGTGGCGGGGGAGAAGCCGCGGCGCGCCCTGCGGCGGCTGGCGCCGGCGATCGTCCTGGCCGCCGCCTGCGTGCTGCTCCACCCGCAGCTCGGCGGGCGCCTGTGGCTCCACGCGCCGCCTGCGGCGCCGGTGCCGGGTCCCGGAGCGGCCGGCGCGCTGCTCGGCAGCCTGCTCGCCACCTTCAACCTGCACACCCTGCCGCGGCCCGAGTTCGGCTGGCTGTGGCCGCTCCTCTTCGGCATCGCCGGTGCCCTGTGCCTGGTCGTGCTGGTGTTCGCGGCCTGGCCGGCGCCGGGCGGGCACCGGGCGCCGCGCACGCGCGCCGATGCCTCCAGCGCCGAGCTGGCGGTGCTGGCCGCGACCTGGACCACCGCCGGCTGGCTGCCGCTGCTGGCCCCGGGCCTGGGCTGGCACGCGCACTACGCGCTGTTCGGCATGCTGGGCGCGTGGCTGCTGCTCGGCACGCTGCTGGCGCGCCGGCGCACGGCGGCGCTGGCGGTGGTGGTGGCGCTGGTGCTGCTCCGCGCGCTGGCGGCGGCCACGCCCTCGCGCGACTGGGGCGACGAGTCGTACCTGCGCCGCTCGGCCGAGTTCCTCCACTCGATGCGGCTCGACCTGCAGGCGCGGGTGCCGGCGCCGGAGCCCCATTCGCGCCTCTACTTCATGGGCGTGCCCAGCATGGTGGGTTTCCTGCACGGCAGCGCTCCGGCGCTGCGCGTCTGGTACGGCGATCCGACGCTGAGCGGCGGGCTGCTCTCGGGCTACCGCGCGCGCGCCGCGTCGGAACCGGCCGGGCCCGACCGCTTCTTCCGCTACGACAGCACCGCCGGCTGGATCGAGGTCTGCGCCGGCCGCGAGGACGTGGCCGCGGGCCGCGCCGCCGATCCGCTGTGGCGCGAGGACCACGAGCGGCTGGCCGTGGCCCTGTCGCGCGGCGACGACTGGCGGCGGGCGGAGGACGAGTACGCCAAGCTGGCCACGGTCTGGCCCGACTCGGTGAACTACGCGTACTACGCCGGCCTGAGCGCGGTGGCGGCGGGCGACTCGCTGCGCGGCGCGGTCTGGCTGGAGCGCGCCCTGCGGCTGCCCGGCGCCGATCGCGAGATCCGCGAGACGGCGCGGCGGCTGGGCGTGGGCGGCCCGCGGGACGGCGGGCGGTCCCGACGGCGCGGCCGGTAGCGCGCCCGCGCGCCCGGGTGCTAGTGTCCGGCCGCACTCTCACGCGAGGTGGCGCATGGATCTCGAGACGCTAGCCGGGCTGCTGGAAACCCTGGTGGACATCCCCAGCGTGACCGGGCAGGAGGCCGCCATCGCCGCCCATGTCGCCGCGCGCCTGGAGCGGCGCGGGCGCGGCGAGTGCCTGCGCTCCGGCCCGGCCGTGGTCTGGCGCGGAGCGCGGCGCGGCCGGCCGCTGCTCGTGCTGGCCGGGCACCTCGACACCGTTCCCGCCCGGGGCAACGCGCGCGCGCGCCGGGACGGCGAGCGGATCCACGGGCTGGGCGCCAGCGACATGAAGGGCGGCCTGGCGGTGATGCTCGCCCTGCTCGAGTCGCTCGAGTTCGAGCGCCTGCGCTACGACCTCGCCGCGGTCTTCTACGACCGCGAGGAGGGCCCGCAGGTCGAGAACGGGCTGGGCCGCGTGCTGGCGGAGATGCCCTGGCTGGCGCAGGCCGCGCTGGCGGTGCTGCTGGAGCCCACCGACGCGGCGGTGGAGATCGGCTGCAGCGGCTCGCTGAACCTCGAGGTGCGCGTGAGCGGCCGCGCTTCCCACGCGGCGCGGCCCTGGACCGGCGTGAACGCGATCGAGCGCGCCGCGCCGTGGCTGGCGGAGATCGTGCGCTTCCCGGTCACGCCGGTGCGGGTGCAGGGGCTGGAGTTCCGCGAGACGCTGCAGGTCACCACCGTGGCCGCGGGGCGGGCGCGCAACGTGGTGCCCGACGAGCTGGTGGCGAACCTCAACCACCGCTTCCCGCCCGATCGCACGCCGGCCGAGGCCGAGGCGCGCGTGCGCGCGCTGGT
>CAYNPF010000210.1:0-4686 GCA_964398895.1 uncultured bacterium | reverse complement strand
GTGGGGGCACTGGCAGGGACGCAATGGCCGGATCGTGCCGGGCGGCCCGGTCGCCGCGCCTGCGGGCGCGCCCGCCGCGAGCGCTCCGCCGCCGTCGTACGCGGCCGGTGCGCCGGGCGAACCGCCGCCGCCACCGCCGCCGCCGGACGCCACGCCCGGCACCTGAGTCCGCAAGGAGCCGCCGTCACCCGGAGGGTCGCGTTTCCTCCGGGTGACGCGCGCATCGGGGAGGGCCGCACGTGCACCTGAGCGCGCTGTGGGTCTATTGCCTCGCCCTGGCCCTCGACGGAGCGACGTTCTCCTTCGCCACCACGCCGCTCATCATCCTCTACGCGCCCTTCCACGCCGCCTGGAAGCTGGCCGTCTTCGGTTCGGTGGCCAGCGCCCTCGGCAGCACCGCGCAGTTCCTGCTGCTGCGCCTGATCCTCGACTCCGGGCATCCCTGGCTGCACCGCTTCGCGCCCTCGCGCGAGAAGCTGGCGGCGGCGCTGAGCGACAACCCCTCCGCCTCGTTCCTCACCCTGGCGGTGGCGCGCGCGACGCCCATGCCGGACGCGCCGCTCAAGCTGGTGGCCGCGGCCGGGCACTACCCGGCCCGCCTCTACGGCGTGGCCGTCCTGCTCGGCGCGCTGCCCTACTACTTCGTGCTCGCCTTCCTCGCCCAGCGCGCGGCCGACCTGGCGCGGCAGTTCCGCATGCCGTGGTGGGTGGTGCTGGCCGCCGTGGCGCTGGTGGCCGCGGGCCTCGGGGTGGACCGGCTCCGGCGCCGCTCGCGACGCGCGAAGCCCCCTAGCCGGTAGCCGCGCGGCGCAGCGCGGCCAGCCGCTCCGCCACCGCACGCAGGGTCGGCGGTGTGCCGTCGGCGGCGGAGATCCGCAGCGCGGCCTCGGGCAGCTCGTCGAGGAAGGCGTCGTTCTGCAGGCCGACCAGGAGGGTGGTGCGCGCCCGGCAGAGTCGCCGCAGACGCTCGATCTCCTCCGCGGGCAGCACGCGGCGCGTGGCGATCGCCACCAGCGCCGGCTCCTCGCCCGCCACGTCGGCGGATCCGACGGTCGGCACGCCGGCGGCGGCCAGCGCTCCGGCCAGGCCCGGGCCCTCCGGGTGCCCGGGTTCCTCGATTCGCCACGGCTCCTTCGCCGCGACGGCGGGCAGCCCGCCCCGCACCACCAGGCCCCGCGCGGCGATGCGCCCCAGCCGCTCCTCCCAGTCGGGCGGCGTCAGCGCAGCGAGCGGCACGGCCAGCTCGCGCTCGTCGGGTTCCGGGCAGGACCGCTCCAGCGCGTCGAGGCGCCGGCACGAGGCCTCCAGCGCGTCGGGGGCGACCGCGCGGGCCAGCTCGGCGCGCCAGGCGGGCAGCGATTCGTCGTGGAAGGCGAAGAGCAGGAGGTCGCTGCCGGCGGCCAGCGCGGCGCGGGCGGCCCCGGCCGGCGTGCGCGAGCCGGTGGCGCCCTTCATCTCCAGCGCGTCGGTGATGCACACCCCGGTGAAGCCGAGCGTGTCGCGCAGCAGGCCGCGCAGCGCGGCGGGGGAGAACGTCGCCGGCCGCTCCGCGTCCAGCGCCGGGTAGACGACGTGCGCGGTCATCACCGCCTGCGCCCCGGCCGCCATGCCGGCGCGGAAGGGCTCGAGGTCGCGGGCCAGCAGCGTGGCGCGGTCGGCCTCGCACACCGGCAGGTCCACGTGCGAGTCGAGCACGGTCGAACCGTGCCCGGGGAAGTGCTTGAGGCAGCAGGCCACGCCGGCGGCGCGGAAGCCCCGCACCGCCGCGGCCACGCCGGCGGCGGTGGTCGCCGCGTCGGTGCCGTAGGCGCGCGGGCCGATCACCGGGTTCACCGGGAGCGCGTTGACGTCGGCCACCGGCGCGAAGGCCCAGTCGAGGCCGAGCGCGCGCAGCCGCGCTCCGGTGATCCGCGCCGCCCATTCGACGTCGTCGGGCGTGCCGCCGCGCGCCAGCAGCGCGGCGTCGGGCGGCACGACGAGGTGGCCGCGGAGCTGGGAGACGAAGCCGCCCTCCTCGTCGGTGGCGATCAGCAGGCGGTGCGGGCGCGCCAGGCTCCGCAGGTGCGCGCTCAGGCGGCGCAGGTCGTCGAGGTCGCGGAAGTCGCGACGGAAGACGATCACACCCGCGGGCGGGAAGGCGGCGAAGTCCCGCTCCCAGTCCGCGGTCAGGCCGCCGGGCGGCAGGCCGACGACGAGGTGACGCGCGAGGGCGCGCTCGGCATCCATGGGCCGCACGTTGGCCGAGCCCCGCGAGGATGTCAATCACCTGACATGCCCGACCGGCGCCGCGTGCGAACGTGCCGGACGCGGCGCGGCCGTCCCCGGACGTCGAGCGGGCCGCTTCCCTTTTCGGGCGGGCCGCGAGACACTGGAACTCCCGGCGGGACGGGCGCGCGAAGGCGGCCCACGGCCCCGCCGATCTCGAGAGGATCACCCGATGACGTTCCTGGGCGGCAGACGCAACGGACCTCTGATGGTGTCCATGGTGCTGGCCCTGCTGCTGGGCTTCGGCCTGGCGCGCGGGCTCAACGCCACCGACGAGCTGAAGACCCACCTGCTCCTGTTCGGCGAGGTGCTGAACGCCGTGCAGCACAACTACGTCGAGGAGCCGGACAACCAGAAGCTGATGCGGGGCGCGATTGACGGCATGCTCAAGACGCTCGATCCGCACTCGGTCTACGTGCCGCCCGAGCGCGCCGAGCGCATGGACGAGAACTTCCGCGGCGAGTACTCGGGCATCGGCATCGAGTTCGACCTGCGCGACAACGCCATCGTCGTGGTCTCGCCGCTCGAGGGCACGCCCGCCTTCCGGCTCGGGCTGCGCGCCGGCGACCGCATCACCGAGGTGAACAACACGCCGCTGGCCCACGGCATCACCAACGAAGACGTCTTCAAGCTGCTGCGCGGTCCCGCCGGCTCGCGGGTCGAGGTCACCATCGTCCGCGAGGGCGAGCCGACGCCGCTGCACGTGCAGATCGAGCGCGCGCCGATCCCGATCGAGAGCGTGCCCTACGCCTACATGATCCGTCCCGGCGTGGGCTACGTGCGCATCATCCGTTTCTCCAGCACCACCGGCGCCGAGCTGGAGCGGGCGCTCGAGACCCTGCACGAGCAGGGCATGCGCTCGCTGCTCCTCGACCTGCGCTCCAACTCGGGCGGCCTGCTCACCCAGGCGGTGGAGGTGCTCGACCAGATCGTGCCGGCCAACCGGCTGCTGGTGCAGACCAAGGGGCGCATCCCCTCGTCCAACGTGCCCTACCGCAGCACCGTCCGGCCGCGGGTGACCACGAACGAGCCGCTGGTGGTGATGATCGACCACGGCAGCGCCTCGGCCTCGGAGATCGTCGCCGGCGCGGTGCAGGACCTCGATCGCGGCCTGGTGGTGGGGATGAACTCGTTCGGCAAGGGGCTGGTCCAGAACCAGATCCCGCTCGGCTACGGCGGCAGCCAGGGCAAGCTGCTGCTGACCATCGGCCGCTACTACACGCCGAGCGGCCGGCTCATCCAGCGCGACTACACCGGCAAGGACCGCGAGTCCTACGTCGAGGAGGCCTACGACGAGGACGTGCCGCCCGACTCGGTGCTGGCCAAGCGGCCGCAGTTCAAGACCGCGGCCGGCCGCACGGTCTACGGCGGCGGCGGCATCTACCCGGACGTCGTGCTCAAGGACGGCGCGGTGCTCACGCGGCCGCAGATTGACATGATCCAGAAGCGGGCGTTCTTCCCCTTCGCCACCCGCTACGTCTCGACGCTGCACAAGGACCGGCACTGGACCGAGGCCGACTTCGGCCCCGCCTTCGCGCTGAGCGACGGCGAGTGGCGGCAGTTGCGCAGTTCGATGACGGATGAGGGAGTGGTGGTGAGCGACTCGGTGTGGACCGCCGATCACGACTTCATCCTCTGGGAGCTGCGCATGGACTTGGTCACCGCCGCGAACCTCGGGCGGCCGGCGCGCTACCGCGTCCTCACCGAGAAGGACGTCCAGCTCACCGCGGCGCTCGACCTGTTCTCGCAGGCCGCCAGGCTGATGAGCCTGGGCCAGACCGAGGGCCGGCGCACCCGGCAGGCGACCCCGACGCGGCACCGCTGAGCGCCGCGGTCGCGGCGGCGTGGGGCCCCGGTCGTCCGACGACCGGGGCCCTTCAGTGTCCGGCCGGCTCCTCCGGCGCGTCGTCGGCGCCGGCGACGGCGCGCACGGTCACCCGGTCGAGCTCGCCGATGCCCAGCCGGGTGGCGCAGTCGCCGCCCACCTGGGCGATCTCCAGCCGTCCGCTCGAGCCCACCACCGCCACCACCTCGCCCCGCGCGCGCGCGCCGTAGGCGGCGGACAGGCCGCGGATGGCGTGGCCGAGCACGTGCACCTCGAGGGCGGACTCGGGCACGCCGGGGAAGGCGCGCGCCAGGTCGCGGGTCTCGATGTTGGTCAGCGCGTTGCCGAAGTGGTCCACGAACATCACGCAGCCGGTGACGCGCTCGTCGCCGATCTCGGGCATGGCGTGGGGCAGGCGCACCGGGTCGTGCACCGCCGGGCCGAGCTGCTCGGGCGCCACGCCGTTGGCGAGGCTCGCGGCCACCGGCGCGAAGACGTCGCGCGCGTGGAAGGTGCGCGAGACCGGATGGCGGAACCAGCGCTCCTCGACCACCGCGTGGCAGCGGGCGGCGGGATCGCGCAGCGCCCACTCGAGG
>CAYNPF010000209.1:0-4691 GCA_964398895.1 uncultured bacterium | reverse complement strand
CCTTGAGCTTGTCCACCAGCCGCCGCACCAGCTTCTCCTGCGCCTCGACGGTCATCACCGGGTAGCCGCGCTCGTCGTGCGTCAGGCCGGTGCTGTGGAAGCGGTGGCCGTCGCCGGCCCGCGCCATCTCGGGCACCAGGTTGGGCCCCGGCTTGTAGGGCAGGTAGCGCCCGGGCGCCTGCCGGGTGAGCCGGCGCGGCACGATCTCGATCCGGTCGGCCGGCGGGATGATGACCTTCTCGGTCATGTGGCCGACACACTCGTCCATCATCACCATCACCGGCACGCGGTACAGCTCGGCCAGGTTGAAGGCGTCAATGGTGAGGTCGAAGGCCTCCTGCGGCGAACGCGGGCTGACGGCGATGATGCCGTAGTCGCCGTGCGAGCCCCAGCGCGCCTGCATCATGTCCGCCTGCCCCACCATGGTCGGCAGGCCGGTGGAGGGCCCGGCGCGCTGCACGTCCACGACCACGACCGGGGTCTCCATCATCGCGGCCAGGCCGATGTTCTCCATCATCAGGCTGAAGCCGGGGCCGCTGGTGACGGTCATGCACTTCGTGCCGGTCCAGGCGCCACCGACCACCGCGGCCATGCTGGCCAGCTCGTCCTCCATCTGGATGAAGGTGCCGCCCACCGTGGGGAAGCGGCGACCGATGCGCTCGACCACCTCGGTCGAGGGCGTGATCGGGTAGCCGGCGACGAAGCGGCAGCCGGCGGCCATGGCGCCTTCGCCGCAGGCGAAGTCGCCGTCGAGGTAGTGCGTGCCGGTGAGCACGCCGCGCGGGTCGGCCTTGACGGTGCGGACGCCGGCGGCTTCGAGGTAATGGGCGCGGGTCACTTGGCTCCCTCCGTCCCGGAGCCCTGGCCGTCCTTCGGCTGCTCCAGCTTGACCGTGAAGATCGCGAAGTCCGGGCAGATCATCTCGCAGGTGTTGCAGAGAGTGCATGCCTCGGGCTTCACCACCTCCGGCGGGTGGTAGCCCTTCTTGTTGAACCCCTTCGCCGTGGCCAGCACGTGCTTGGTACAGAACTCGATGCAGAACCCGCAGCCCTTGCACCACTCCGTGACGATGCACAGTTCGCCGCGCGGAACGTCGATGCGCTCGACGTCCGGCGGCTTGCGCTGGTACACCGACTCGATCCCCTCGATCGGCTTCATCGCCCCTCCGCGCTCACTTCACCGTCGCCGGGCCGAACCCGGCCACAGCGATCCCCAGCTTCATACGGCAAAGCAAGATACAGGCCCCACGCGGAAGGTGCACGACGAGCCGGACCACCGCGTGATGCGGTCTGCCGAACGACTTGGGGATCAAGGGATTATGGCCCTCGATCGGGAAGCGTGGCGGACTCTGCCACCGCCGGCGGAGCGAGGTTCTGCCAGGCAGGCGCCGACCTGTCAGGCAGGCGCCAGCCGGGCAGCGACGTTGCCGAATGAGTCCGCGTGACCCCGGAAACGCCGACGCCCCCCGGCGTCGGACGCCGGGGGGCGCGGAGCGAAGCAACTCGCTGGATCGCCGGGGCTAACTGGCGAGGGCGAAGTCCACCTTGACGTCCTCGCGGTCGGCCGCGGAAGCGTGGAACGGCTCGGCGGGAACGAGCTGCAGCCAGCCCGCCACCCACTTGTCGGGGATCTGCCCGAGGCGCGTGTTGAAGAGCGCGACGGTGTCGTTGTAGAACTCGCGCCGGTCGGCGATCTGCCCTTCCAGCTCGCTGATGCGCGACTGGAGCTGGAGGAAGCCCTGGTTGGCCTTGAGGTCCGGGTAGGCCTCGGCCACCGCGAAGACGCCGCCCAGCGCCCGGGTCAGGAGGTTCTCGGCCTCGGCCCGCTCGCCCACGGTGCGCGCCTTCACCAGCGCCCCGCGCGCCTCGCTCAGCTTGTCGAACACGCCGCGCTCGTGCTGCATGTAGCCCTCGCAGGTCTTCACCAGCTTGGGCAGCTCGTCGTGGCGCTGCTTGAGCAGCACGTCAATGTTCGCCCAGGCGCGGGTCAGCGAGTTCTTGAGCGCCACCAGGCCGTTGTAGATCGAGAGCCAGACGCCCAACGCCCCCACGACGACGAACAACACCGCGACCGTGCCGAGGATCTCACCGGGATGCATGGATCGCCTCCTGCGATTCTCCGGCGATCGCCCCCGCGCAGCGACGCGGGAACCCGCCGGACGCCTTCATCGCGACCAGTGGCCCGCCCCCAGGAAGAGGAGCCAGTAGCCGAGTCCGAACAACACGAGAGCCGGACCGCCGACCAGACCGCCCGCCGCCCGGAAACCGAGCTGCAGCGTCAGGTCGCGCTCCGACGTTTGCGAGATGACATAGGTGCGCTCGTTCTCCCCCCGGCGCACGACCGCCTGCACGTCGTGGTCGAGGCTCTGCAGACGCCGGGTGCGCCAGCCGTCGGTGCCGGTCATCGCCATCTCCTCCTCGTCGGCGGAGACGGCGACCGACTGCGCCCGCGGCGTCGCCGTGCCCAGCACGTAGACGCGCTGCTCCGGCTCGAGCAGGCGCTCGCGGAAGCGCAGCGAACCCATGCGCCACAACGCGCCGGCCACCGGGTGCTGCTGGCGCAGGTAGTCCGCGTAGACGTCGGGCAGCGACACGCCCGCGCACTCCTCCTCGACCTGGTGGGTGAGCCGCACCGCGGCGCCGACCGGGTAGACGAGCGCCAGCCCGGTCTCGTCGCGCAGGTAGAAGGGATGCCCCGAGGCCTCGCGGTGGACCACGCGCCAGGAGTTCTTCTGCCGGGTGGCGACGTCCACCTCCCAGTAGGCGCAGGGCCGGCCCGAGAACGGAGCGGCCAGCTCGCTGCGCGGGATCGCCTGCCCGCTCAGCTCGACCAGGCCCATCGGCATCGAGCGGATGCGGGCGGTGGGCGTGTCGCGGATCAGCCGCTGCGTGCGCAGCTCGGCGAAGCTGCGCAGAAACCACGGCAGGCCCGAGGCGAGGGCCACGGTGGCAACGAACGGCAGCGCGAGGCCGGCCATGGCGGACCTAGTGCCCCAGCCCGCGGAGCGCGTCCACGGCGGCGGCGAGGTAGAGCAGACCGAGCAGGCTGAGCACCGGACCGATCAGCACGCCGAACGTGCGCCAGCGCGGCATCGCGAGATCGGCCGCGGTCGGCGCCCGGTCGGACACCAGGGTGAAGTCCACGAGGCCGTCGGGACCGACCCACAGCTCCGGGCCGTCGGCGCCGGTGGCGTGCCAGGCGTCGCGCCGCCCGCGGGCCGCACCGGTCTCCACGACCTCGGGCACGCCGTCGGTGCCGGTGCGCAGCAGCACGGTCTCGTCCTCCACCGCGACCGCCGGCGCCTCGGCGCGCACCCGCTCGACCTGCCCGACGACGTGGCAGGCCGCGCCGGCGACGAGCGCCCGCTCGATCAGCCGCAGTCGCCCGCCCGAGCGGCGCCAGAGCAGCACCTCGGGCGAGCTTTCGAGCCAGCGCGCCAGCGTGCCGCTCAGGACCTCGTCGGGCGCAACCTCGCGCTCGGCGGTGTGCGGCAGACGCCAACGGACGTCGTCCGCCTCGACGTGCACGAGGCCCTCGCGGCTCACGACGCGGAACGAACGCTCCTCGCCCACCGTGGCCGCGATCGGCGCGCCCTCGGCCCGCAGCTCGAGCCGGAAGGCGGCGCAGGGTCGGGCCGACAGCGGCGCGAAGAGCGGACTCTCGAGCGCGACCGTGCCCTCGACGTGGCCGAAGCCGCCCTCGGCGGCCGCCGACGATGCGGAGCCGAGACGGCGCAGCCGGCGGCGCAGGCGCAGCGCGCGCAGACCGTCGCTGAACAGCGGCGCACCGGCCACGACGGCGCCGACGGCGCCCGCGAGCCCACCAGCGGTCGGATGGGTGAGGAAGACGATGTCCATCGCCCGGGTTATCGGCCGGCCGGGCGCCGGACATCAGCCGGAAGTGACTGCCGGCGACAGGGATGGAAGGGCGGGCGGAACCCGGGCGCCGGCTAGACCGTGTCCCCGTCGGCCAGGCAGCAGCCGTTGGCCGGGTCGCCGGTCTCGACCTGGAGCGTGGCGTGGCCGATCCCGAAGCCCTGCTCGAGCTCGGCGGCCACGCGGCGGAGCATGGCGTCGTCCACCGCGCCGGGGCGGGCCACCATGTGCGCGGTGAGCGCGACCTCGCTCGTGCTCATGCCCCAGATGTGCAGGTCGTGCACGGCCGTCACCCCGGGCAGCGCCGCGAGCCACGCCTCGACGCGCACCGGGTCCACGCCCGCCGGCACAGCATCCATGGCGAGGTCCAGCGACTCGCGCAGCAGCCCCCACGTCCCCACCGCGATCACCACCCCGATCGCCAGACTGAGCGCCGGGTCGAGCCAGGTCCAGCCCACCAGGCGGATGAGCAGGCCGCCCACCACGACGCCCAGCGACACGCCCGCGTCGGCGGCCATGTGCAGGAACGCCCCGCGCACGTTGAGGTCGCGGTGGCGGTCGCGGCGGAAGAGCAGCGCCGTCGCCCCGTTCACCACCACGCCGATCGCGGCGACGACGATGACCGCCAGGCCGGCGACCGGCGCGGGGTGCGCGAAGCGGCGCACCGCCTCGGCGGCGATCGCCCCCACCGCGAGCAGCAGAGGCATGGTGGCCATTCCCTTCCAGGTCGTGGTGATCGTGGAGCCGCACACCGCGCGCACGGCGATGACCGACAGTAGCAGCAGCACGAGCGTAAGCCGGGCGGTTTCGCGGCGG
>CAYNPF010000208.1:0-4713 GCA_964398895.1 uncultured bacterium | reverse complement strand
GAGGTCGTCGGGCACGTACTCGAGCTCGCGGATGATCTTGAGGATGGCCTCGCAGCAGCCCCAGAAGAGCTGCTCCACGCGGGCGCGGGCGCGCAGGTCGAGCAGCCCGACGTTGAAGAGGTTGGTCGCCTCCTCCTTGAGCTGCAGCGCGTCGTGGTAGGCCTCCTGGAAGTTCTTGCGCGAGATGCCCCGCCAGGTCTCGACGAGCTGCTGGATGACCTGCGGCTCGTCCTTGCCGACGTCGGGCGGCGAGTGCCCGGCCAGCACCTCGTTGACGTCGAGGATGTTGAAGACCAGGACCGAATGGTGCGCCACCAGCGCGCGCCCCGACTCGGTGATGATGTCGGGGTGCGGCACCTGCGCCGCCTCGCAGGCCTCGAGCACGGCGGCGACCACGTCGTTGGCGTACTCCTGCATGGTGTAGTTGGTGGACGACGGCCAGTTGGTGGACGAGCCGTCGTAGTCCACGCCCAGCCCGCCGCCGACGTCGAGGAAGCGGAGCCCCGCCCCCGCTCGCGCCAGCTCGACGTAGATGCGGGTCGCCTCCTGCATGGCGTCCTTGATGGCGCGCACCGCCGAGATCTGCGAGCCGATGTGGAAGTGCAGCAGCTCGAGGCAGTCGAGCATCTTCTCGTCGCGCAGCTTGTCGAGCAGCAGCACGATCTCGGTGGCGGTGAGCCCGAACTTGGAGCGGTCGCCGGTGGACTCCATCCACTTGCCGGCGCCCTTGGTGGTCAGCTTGCGGCGCACGCCGACGTGCGGGCGGACGCAGAGGCGCCGTGACACCTGCAGCAGCAGGTCAAGCTCGCGGAAGCGGTCAATGACGATGATCGGGTAGCGCCCCAGCTTCTGCGACAGGAGCGCCGTCTCCATGTACTCGGCGTCCTTGTAGCCGTTGAGCACCAGCAGCGACTCGGGACGGTCGAGCAGCGCCAGGCCGGCGAGCAGCTCCGGCTTCGAGCCCGCCTCCAGCCCCAGCCCCAGCGGCCCGCCGAAGCGGACCAGCTCCTCGACCACCTGGTGCTGCTGGTTCACCTTGATCGGGTAGACGCCGCGGTAGCGCCCGCGGTAGCCGTACTCGCGGATGGCATTGCCGAAGCAGCCGAACAGCGCCTCGACGCGGCTGTGCAGGATGTCCGAGAAGCGCATCAGGATGGGCATGCCCAGGCCGCGGCGCTCGAGGTCGAGGGTCAGCTCGTAGAGGTCCACCCCGGGACCGTCGGGACCGGTCGGCGTCACCTCGACGTGGCCGGCGTCGTTGATGCGGAAGTACCCGCTCGACCAGCCGGGTACGTTGTAGAGCGCGGCGGCGTCCCTGGTCGTCCAGGTGCGGATCTCTCTCGACACTTCCTCCCCTCCGGGCTGCGGGATGCGGGTGGACGGGCGCGCGCGCAGCGCGCGGTGAAACGGGAGCGCAGAGTACCGCGCGCGTACCCGATGCGCTAGACTCTTTCGCGCTCTGGCCCGGACCCACGCGCGATCCGCCGACCGCGGGCGCGCCGCCGGGGCGCGAGACCGCCCGGGCCGTCCCAGGAGGAAGCGATGTCGAGCGCCGCACCCCTTTCGCAGCGAGCCCAGGCCATGCCGGCCTCGCCCATCCGCCGACTGGCGCCCTTCGCCGTCGCCGCCCGCCGGGCCGGGAAGACCGTCCACCCGCTCAACATCGGGCAACCGGACATCGCCACGCCGCCGCAGATCCTCGAGCGGCTGCGCAGCTACCGCGAGCCCTACGTCGCCTACGGGCCCTCGCAGGGGCTGCCGGAGTTCCTCGCCGCGCTGCGCTCCTACTACGCCGGCATCGGCGTCCCGCTCGCGACCGAGGAGATCTTCGTCACCACCGCCGGCAGCGAGGCCATCCTCTTCACCCTGGGCGCGCTCTGCGACCCCGGCGACGAGGTGGTGGTGTTCGAGCCCTTCTACACGAACTACAACGGCTTCGCGACCATGCTGGGCGTCCGGCCGGTGCCGGTCACCACGCGGGCCGAGGACGGCTACCACCTCCCCGGCCGCGAGGCGATCGAGGCGAAGATCGGCCCCCGCACCCGGGCGATCCTCATCTGCTCGCCCAACAACCCGACGGGCACCGTCTACACCGACGCCGAGATCGACCGGCTGGCGGCCATCTGCCGCGAGCGCGACCTGGTGCTCATCGCCGACGAGGTCTACCGCGAGTTCGTCTACGACGGGCGCAAGCACCGCTCGGCGCTGACCCTCGCCGGCATGGAGCGGCAGGTGGTGGTGGTGGACTCGGTCTCCAAGCGCTACTCGCTGTGCGGCGCGCGCCTCGGCAACATCGTCAGCCGCAACCCCGAGTTCATGGCGGCGATCATGCGCTTCGGCCAGGCGCGGCTCTGCCCGCCCTCGATCGAGCAGTACGCCTGCACCGGGCTCACCGAGGTGCCGGCCGCCTACCTCGCCGGCGTGAACGCCGAGTACCAGAAACGCCGCGACACCGTGTACGCCGCGCTGGCCGCCATGCCCGGCGTCCTGGTGCGCAAGCCCGAGGGCGCGTTCTACATCTGCGCCCGGCTGCCGGTGGACGACACCAACACCTTCGCCGAGTGGCTGCTCAGCGACTTCGCCCTCGAGGGCGAGACGGTGATGGTCGCTCCCGCCGACGGCTTCTACGCCACGCCGGGACTGGGCCGCGACGAGGTGCGCATCGCCTACGTGCTCGAGGTGCCGGTGCTGGAGCGCGCGATGAAGTGCCTGGCCACGGCGCTCACCACCTACCCCGGGCGGATCGAGGCGGCGTAGGCCTAGCCCGGGCTGGACGAGTTTCGGAATACGGCCGCCCGGTCGGTATACTGGCCGGGCGGTCTTCGTATTCTTGTTGACAGAGCCACCGGGCGGCGGGACAATCCCGGCACGACGCGATCCCCCGCGTCCCCTCTCGGAGGTCGTCCATGTTCCGCATCTCGGCCACCGTCCGCGGACGGGCCCTGTCGGGGCTCGTCGTCTTCACGCTCCCGTTGCTCGCCGCCGTCGCCGTGGCGGCACCCGAGTTGACCGTCGCCCCCGGCGGCTGGTTCACCGACGCCTTCCCCGCCAACGAAACGTTCGGCCTCGCCGGCGTCCCGCAACTGTTCGACACCTGCGCGGTGCACATCCGCACCGGCATCAACCTGGCCCAGCGCACGGGGGACGCCTCGCGCTTCGTCATCCCCGGGGACAGCCTCGTCGCCACGGTCACCGGCACCGGTGGCGAGCCGGACCGCGTGGACCTGGTGTTCCGCATCTTCCCCGGCCCCGGCAACTACGTGACCCGCGGCGAGCGGTCGAGTGGGCTGCGCCGCGTGCCCACCGCCGCGGCCGCGGCGGTGTCCGGCGACGCCTCCTTCTGGGGCCAATACCTCGCCGATCGGGGCGCGTTCGGCTCGGCGAGCGGCCACGTCGGCAATACCTGGAACCCGGACGTCTGGAACAGCGCGCGCTGTGACACGGCCGAACTCAACCTGTTCCCGGTGGACGGGCTCGCGCCCGGGCTCTCCGGCCTGACCGCGGGCGCCTGGATGAGCACCTATCACGAAGCGGATCCCAGGTTCGCCACCCTCGGCATCCTGCGGAACCGCTGCTTCCTAGTGGACACCCTGGGCGCCGTCACCAGCGCCAACATCACCTGCGACGCCGTGCCGGCGTGGCTGCAGGACGCCGCCCTCGCGGCCCGGGCAGGCTACGACGGCAACGCGCAGACGCGGGAGGGCACCCGGATCATTCCCGACGGCCTGCTCACGCCGGGCTCGCACGTCGAGTACTTCCTGCGCCGCTCGCCGCTCGCCGCCCCGGACGACCTCGTGATGAACCCGGACACCAACTACATCTCCCCGCAGCCGGGGTCCGACCTCGACGGGCACCGCTGGCAGGAGTTCAGCGTCCTGCCGGACCGCTGGAAGGCGGCGGAGTACGGCGGGCTCGGCGACGCCTGCGTCCTGGTGGTGAGCTACGACGACGGCGGCGGCACCGAGCGCGCCTTCGTCGGGATCGCCGACACACTCGGTCTGACCGTCGCGGCCGACCACGGCGCTCATGACGGCTGGTACTGCAGCGGCGCCTACGTCGCCCCGGACGGCAGCCACGACTACACCGGCTGCAACGTGGGCGCCCTCGGGCAGTACGACGCCAGCCGTGGGATGGGCACGGGCAAGATTACGATCTGGAAGCACGGCGGCTGCGCGGGCAGCCTCTTCGACCTCTACCGCGTGAGCGTGCCGGCTGCTGCCGAGGACGGGGCCAACGGCCTGGGGGCACGGCGGGCGAGCCGCACCGACATGGGCCTGGCGGCGGGCAAGTGGGGCAGGCAGGCGCCGACGTCGGAGATGCTGCGGACCTACTACCGGATGATCATCCTCCTCAGCGGGAGCCGGAACTCGACGATCCTCGGACCCGGTCCGGACTGCGGCAGCGACGACGTGGCCATGCTCGAGGACTTCCTCGAGTACAACGCCGACGTGGAACAGCCGCGCGGCCTCTGGGTGACGGGCAACGGTTTCGCCGAGAGTGAGTGGGAGAGCGACGAGTCGCACTGGCCGCTGCTCACCGACTACCTCGGAGCCTCTCTGGTGCACCCTTCGTACTGCGAGGTGGCCGCGGATCCGTCGCCCCTGGTGGATCTGACCATGGCGCCGACCTTCCTGCCGAACCTGGATCCCCTGTCCCTCCGCAATGGCACGGGCCAATCGTGCACCTCGCCGGGGAACGACGTCCTCGACCTGA
>CAYNPF010000207.1:0-4720 GCA_964398895.1 uncultured bacterium | reverse complement strand
CGGCCGCACCACGCTGAACGGCGAGGGCCTGCAGCACGAGGACGGCCACAGTCACGTGCTGGCCTCGGTGATCCCCAACCTGCGCGCCTACGACCCGGCCTGGGCCTACGAGACCTCGGTCATCGTGCGCGACGGGCTCGAGCGCATGTACCGGCGGGGCGAGGACGTCTTCTACTACGTCACCCTCTACAACGAGGACTACCCGATGGCCCCCATGCCGCCGGGCGTCGAGGACGGCATCCTGCGCGGCCTGTATCGCTTCCGCGCCGGGGAGGCACCCGCCGCAGGCGGGTCGAGCGCGACGCGCGTGCAGCTCCTCGGCAGCGGCGTGATCCTGCGCGAGGCGCTGCGGGCGCAGGCGCTGCTGGCCGAGCGCTTCGGCGCCGCCGCCGACGTGTGGAGCGCGACCTCGTACTCGCAGATGCGCAACGAGGCGCTGAGCGTCGAGCGCTGGAACCGCTTGCACCCGCTCGAGCCACCCCGCACGCCCTGGGTGACGCAGACGCTCGCCGGGGCCGTCGGCCCGGTGATCGCCGCCACCGACTTCATGAAGGCGGTGCCGGACATGATCGCCCGCTGGGTGCCGGGTTCGTTCACGGCGCTCGGCACGGACGGCTTCGGCCGCAGCGACACGCGCGCCGCTCTGCGCCGCTTCTTCGAGGTGGACGCCGAGCACATCGCCGCCGCCGCGCTGGCGGCGCTGGCCCGCGAGGGGAAGGTGGAACCGGACGTCGTGGCGAAGGCGATCCGCGACCTCGGCCTCGACCCCGAGGCGCCGGAGCCACGGGAGGCGTAGGCGCACTCACAGGTCGTCGGGTCTCAGCCCCGTGTGCTTCGCGATCCTCGCGAGCATGCGTGGACCGATCTCCTCCCCGGCATGGAAGGCGAAGACGAAGTCCGGCCAGCCCGGCCGTGCCAGGACGTGGTGCGAGCCGGAGGATCGCTTGATGCTCCAGCCCAACCTGATCAGGGCAGAGAGGACCTGTCGTGCGGGGGCGCTCCCCCACCGCATCAGGCCGCGGTGAAGGAGATGCTCAGCAGATCGGGGCCTGCCTCGCCATGCTCAAGCCGGTCGGCGACGACGCGCAGGGCCAGCGCCTGTGCTCGCGCGCCCGCATCGGCAGCCGTCGGACCATAAGCCATCACCCCCGGCAGCTCGCGGACCTCGGCGAGCCAGCGGCCGTCGCTCTCGCGCTCCACCTCGACACGGAACGTCATTCGGTTGCTCCCCTCGCGTGGGGGCGGGATCGGTTCGGACGACCGGGGGCCGGACATCGGGGATGCTACTCCTTCACCAGGAAGTACATCGCCTCGGGGTGGTGGACGATGAGCGCCGAGGTGCTGGCCTCGGGCACGATCTGCCAGGCGTCGGTGAGGCTGGCGCCGATGGTGCGCTCCGGCGCCAGTAGCCGGAACAGCTTGGCCTCGTCGGCGAGGTCGGGGCAGGCACTGTAGCCGAACGAGTAGCGCTTGCCGCGCTCCGGCTCCAGCCCCAGCTCGGCGCGCACGTGCGCGTGGTGCCACTCGGCCAGCCCCTCGGCCGCGGCGACGCCGAGCCCGTGCACGAACAGCGCGTCGGCGTAGCGGCCCTCGTTGTGCAGCCGCTCCACCCGCTCGTCCACCCGCGCCCCCACGGTCACGACCTGGAAGGCGACCACGTCGAAGCCGCCCGCGGCGGCGGGCAGGAAGTAATCGGACAGGCACAGGCCCTCGCGCGTGCTCTGCCGCGGGAAGCGGAAGCGCAGCAGCTCGGCGGGCGTGCCGCGCGGCTCGCGGCTGCCGGGCGCGAAGGCGTCGGGGTCGTAGATCACCAGGTCCTGCCCCTCGCCGTGGCACGGGAAGCAACCCCACACCGCGCGCGGTTCCAGCCAGCCCTCGGCCTCGGCCTCGCGCTGCAGGGCCAGGCGCCGCGGCTCGAAGTCCTCGCGCACCAGCCGCTCGAAGACCTCGCCGCTACCGCGCCCGCCCCAGTGCAGGCGGTAGAGGGTCTTGAGGTCCATCCCCGCGAACATCCCGGCAAAGGGGATCGCGCTCGTGGGCGTGACCTGCGCGCCCCAGCGGCGCGGCACCGGGATCGCCACGTCGCGCGAGATGGTCACCGGTCGCAGCGGCGTGGCCGCCGCCGCGGCCTGCGCCCGCGCCTCGCGGGCGGCCGCGCCGGCCTCGAACTCCAGCGCCTCGCGGCGCGTGCGCTCGACCAGGCCGGGACGTCGCGCCGGGTCCATCAACGCATTCAGCGTGTCGAGCCCCTCGAAGGCGTCCTTGCAGTAGTACACGCCGGGCTCGTAGGCGCGCCCCTCCCCCACCAGCGCGGCCCGGCGGCCGAAGTCGCGGTGGATCGCCGCGCCGCCGATCAGCACCGGGAAGCGCAGACCGGCGCGGTCGAGTTCGGCCACGCAGGCCGGCATCTGCCGACTGGTCGAGACCAGCAGCGCCGACAGCCCGATGGCGTCGGCACCGATCTCCCGCGCCTTCTCGAGGATGGTCTGCACCGGGACCTGCTTGCCGAGGTCCACTACGGTGTAGCCGTTGTTGACCAGGATGGTCTTGACCAGGTTCTTGCCGATGTCGTGCACGTCGCCGTGCACGGTGGCCAGCACGATCTTCCCCTTCGAGACGTCGGCGTGCCGCTCGAGGTGGGTCTCGAGCTGCGCCACCGCCCGCTTCATCACCTCGGCGCTCTGCAGCACGAACGGCAGGATCAGCTCGCCGCTGCCGAACTTGTCGCCGACCTCCTTCATCGCCGGCAGCAGCACGGTGTTGAGCACCGTGACCGCGTCGCTCTTCGCCACCGCCTCGTCCACCAGCGCGGCGATGCCCTCGGCGCGCCGGTGCAGGATGCGCCGGTGCAGGCGCTGCTCGACCGGCAGGCCCTCGTCGGCGTCGGCCTCCTTCGCCGTCGCCGCGCCCGGAGCACGGCCCTCGAGGTGCGCCAGCAGGCGCGCCAGCGCGTCGGGATGCCGCGCCAGCACCAGGTCCTCGGCCCGCTCGCGGTCGGCGGGATCGAGGTCGGCGTAGGGCGTGATGTCGGCCGGGTTGACGATGGCCAGGTCGAGCCCGGCCTGCACGGCGTGGTAGAGGAAGACGGAGTTGACGATGGCGCGCGCCTCGCGCGACAGGCCGAAGGAGACGTTCGACACGCCCAGGCTGGTGAGCACGCCGGGCAGCTCGGCGTGGATCAGGCGGAGGGCCTCGAGCGTCTCGACCGCGGCGCGGCGGTACTCCTCGTCGCCGGTGGCCAGCGTGAAGGTGAGCGGGTCCACGACCAGCCGCCCCGCCGGCAGGTCGTAGTCGGCGGCGAGCAGGTCGCGCAGGCGGCGGGCGACCTCGAGCTTGCGCGCCGCGGTGCGGGCCATGCCCTGCTCGTCAATGGTCAGCGCCATCACCGCGGCGCCGTAGCGGATCACCAGCGGCATCACCGCGTCCACGCGCGCCCGACCGCTCTCGAGGTTGATCGAGTTGACCAGCGCCACGCCCGGGCAGGCCTTGAGCGCCTCCTCGAGCGCGTGCGGCTCGGTCGAGTCGAGGCAGAGCGGGGCCTCGACCGTGAGCGAGAGCTTCTTCACCAGCCGGCGCAGCATGGCCGGCTCGTCGGTCCGCTCCGTCAGCGCCATGCACACGTCGAGCACGTGCGCGCCGCCCTCGACCTGGCCACGCGCCACCGGGATCATGTCCTCGAGCCGGTCGTCCAGCGCCAGCGCCTTCACCTTGCGCGAGCCCTGGGTGTTGAGCCGCTCGCCGATCAGCAGCGGGCGCGGCTCCTGCCGCAGCGGCACCGCGGTCATGCCGCTGGCCAGCGACCAGACGACGGGCTTCGGGCCGGACCCGCGCGTGGCGCGGGTGCCCGCCGGCGCGCGCCGCCCGATCGCCGCGGCCAGCGCGCGGATGTGCTCCGGCGTGGTGCCGCAGCAGCCCCCCACCGCGTTGACGCCGAAGTCGGTGACGAAGCCGAGCAGGATCTCCGCCATCGCCTCGGGCCCCATCGGGAAGACGGCGCGGCCGCCGTCGTTGACAGGGATGCCGGCGTTGGGGATGACGTGCAGGAACATCGGCGCGTTCTGTGACAGGTAGCGCACCGCGTCGCGCATCAGGTCGGGACCGGTCGAGCAGTTGAGGCCGACGACCTCGACGCCCAGCGCCGTGAAGGTGGCCAGCGCCGCGGCCACGTCGGTGCCCAGCAGCATGCGCCCGTTGGGATCCAGCGAGACCGAGCACTGCAGCGGCAAGCGCCGGCCGGTGGCGGCGAAGGCCTCGCGCGCCGCCAGCACCTGCGCCTTCATCTCGAGCAGGTCCTGCCCGGTCTCGAGGATGAGCAGGTCGGCGCCGCCCTCGACCAGCCCCTGCGCCTGCGGCCGGAACGCCTCGATCAGCTCCTCCAGGCCGAGGCGGCCCAGCTCGGGGTCCTCCGACGAGGGCAGTTGCCCCGAGGGTCCCATCGAGCCGGCGACGAAGCGCGGGCGGCCGTCGGCGCGCTCGACGCGATCGGCGACGCGACGGGCGATGGTCGCCGCGGCGCGGTTCAGCTCGAGCGTGCGTTCGCCCAGCTCCCACTCGTCGAGGCGCAGGCGCGAGGCCTGGAAGGAGTTGGTCTCGACCACGTCGGCGCCGGCGGCGAAGTAGGCGGCGTGCACGTCCTCGACCACGTCGGGTCGCGTCAGCGACAGCGCGTCGAGGCAGCCCTCCCAGCGCGGGCCGCCGAAGTCGGCCGCGGTGAGTCCGC
>CAYNPF010000206.1:0-4720 GCA_964398895.1 uncultured bacterium | reverse complement strand
ACGACCGCGACGGCGACCGACGGCTGGAGATCCGGACGCCCGAGTCCGTTCCCGGCCGTCGCTTCCCCGCGGGCCTGCCGGTCTACATCCTCACGAGTGGCTCGACCGAGGCACTCGCTGAAGGCTTCACGTACGACTTGAAGTACCTCCGCCGCGCCGTCGTGGTCGGTGAGAGGACCGCCGGCTCCGCCCACGTCGTGACCGACCGCGTCGTCCACGAGCGCCTGCTCGTCCACCTGCCCGACCTGCGGGAGGTCAACCCGCTGACCGCGACGAACTGGGAGGGGGTCGGCGTCGCGCCCGACATCGCCGTCCCGGCGACCCAGGCCCTCGCGACCGCCCAGGACGACGCGGCCCGCCGCCTGCGCAAGAGCGCCGGCGTCAGGCGCCATTCCGCGACAAGATCGCGATGACTCCCCGCGCGGCCGGGCGGCGCCCCGGTGAAGGGCCGTCGCCCGGCGGCCCGCCCTGGACGGTCTGCGCCGGTCCGCGGCCCCTCCGCGAATCCGCTCGCCGTCGCCCTCGTCCTCGCCGCCGCCGCGTGCGCCGGTGCCCGCCGTGCGGCGGCACGCCGGAGGCGCTATCCTGACGTTTCCCGACAGCGCCCCGGATCGGACCTCAACGGGAGGAGCAGGCCTCCATGCCCACGCCACACATCGCCGCGCAGCCCGGCGACTTCGCCGATGTCGTGCTCATGCCCGGCGACCCGCAGCGCGCCGAACTGATCGCCACCACCTTCCTCACCGACGCCCGCCGGGTGACCAACGTCCGCAACGTCTGCGGCTACACCGGCACCTACCAGGGCCGCCGGCTCTCGGTGATGGCCCACGGCATGGGCATCCCGTCCTGCTCGATCTACGCCACGGAGCTGATCAAGGACTTCGGCGTCCGGGCGCTCATCCGCGTGGGGAGCTGCGGCGTGCTCTCGCCCGACCTGAAGCTCGGCGACGTCATCGTGGCCATGGGCGCCTCGACTGATTCCAAGGTCAACCGCGTGCGCTTCCTCGGCCACGACTTCGCCCCGGTGGCCGATTACGCGATGCTGGTCGCCGCCGTCGCGGCTGCCGGCCGGCTCGGCATCCCCGTGCGGGTGGGCGGGGTGTTCTCGTCGGACCTCTTCTACACTCCACAGCCCGAGGTCTTCGACGCCGCCGAGAAGCTGGGGATCCTCGGCGTCGAGATGGAGACCGCCGGCCTCTATGGGGCCGCCGCCGAGTACGGCGCGCGGGCGCTCAGCCTGCTCAGCGTCTCGGACCACATCCGCCGCGGCGAGCACCTCGACGCCGAGGCGCGGCGCAGCAGCTTCGACGCCATGATCCGCATCGCCCTCGAGACCACCCTGGAGCTCTGAGCAGGAGAGGAGCGCGGGCGGGACTACCGGCCGGGGTGCGCGCTCCCGCCCGACCCCGGGTACTTCGGCGCGTGACCGTGCTGCCCCGGCCGCGCGCCCCCGACCCCGGCGACGTGCGTGCCGGGCGACGCCCCGAAGCAGGCGGCGAAGTACTGCTCGGTCTTCGACGACTGGTCGGCGCGCAGCAGGTGCGCCGCGCGCAGCTCCCGCCGGATCTCCCGCCACAGTCCGTCCAGCACCACCCGGTCCTTCACGTAACCCGTGAAGGAGAGCTCGGCCAGCGCCCGGTCGGTCGGCGGCAGGAACCACACCTCGACTCCGGCCTTGACCAGCGTTACCGCGGGCGCCGGGTGCAACGTCGCCTCCGCCGCGTAGATGTGGGCCGCGCCCGGGATCTCCAGGCCGGCCGTGCCCGCGATCAGCGGCCGCAACTGCGACCACAGCCCCGGGCAGTCCCGCGCCAGCAGATCCCACAACTGCTGCACGCTCCCCGGCGACTCGCCGTCGCCCCAGTCCCCGGCGGCGAAGCGCACGTCGGAGGAGATCGAGTACTCCAGCGCCGCGAAGCAGTCCTCCTCGTACTTCCTCGCCGAGCAGGCCGCGAGGTCGAGCAGGTGCACGGGCGACGACGACCGGACCTTGGCGGTCAGCAACCCGTCCCGCACGCGGATCACCAGGTGGTGCGCCCACAAGCCGCGCGCGCGCGAGTCCACGTAGCGGCCCAGCCTGCAGTGACCCGGCGGTCCCACGTCGGCGACCACCTTCAGCGGCCCGGCCACCCACGCGGCGAACGAGTCCGCCAGCGCCGCCTCCGACATCGACGGCGTGCGCAGCATCAGGTGGTACTCGATCGTCTGATCCGGACGCGCGAACTGCTCGGCCAGCCCGGACGACGCCGGGGGAGAGGCGGTCGCGGGCGCGACGCCGCCGCAGAGGGCGAGGACCACGCACCCCACCGCCATCGCTGCCCGCTGCCCGATCCGCATCGTGCCTCCGGCCGCTCCCGCGCCTCGTTGCTGGCCCGCCATACCGCCAAGGCGGCCGGGATTCCCCGGGTGCGCCTTCGAAGGCGAGAGGCTGCACCATGGGACGCGGTGGTGCAAGAGACGACGCTGACGAGACGACGAAGCGCGGGGGGCTCGGCGGATCGAGTGTCGTCGGCAACGCGCACCACCCGGTCCGCCGATGGCGCGATTCCCGAGAATCACACGCCCACCCACGAGCGCGGGCCCGAACCCGGGTCGCCGAGCAATGGAGCCCAATTGGACCCCAGCGCACCCGGCCGGGCCGACCTTCGGCCCGCGTGGCGAAGTCGCGCTCGGGGCCCGACTTCCGGGGGCGTCCCACGCACGGGGCGGCAGGCTCCGTTGCCGGGCTCCGACAACAGCGGCTAAGATCAAAGGGTCGCGGTTCAGTGCCGTGTGCGTTCGACCGATAGGTACCAGGACATGACCGTTTCCCAGAAGATGCCCAAGTCCTCCGCTCGGAAGCGAAACTCGAAGGTGCCACTCCCGGCCAGGACGCGGCACGAACCGGCCGAGGCATCGCTCGAGGCCATCGTCGCGAAACTGGCCGATCGGGGCACGCTCCGGCAGGCTGCTCGACGTGCCATCCGCAAGCAAGTCGAACATGGGTTTGCGTCCGTCTACAGGCGCGGCAACTTCATCGTGAGGCAGCGCGCCGACGGCAAGATCGAGACGATCCGTGCCATCCGGAAGCTCCCTGCTCGAGCCGGAATCGTCCGCCGAGTACCCACCAAGAGCGGGGTCTGAGCGCCGGTGCCCAGCACACCGAAGCTGCGGATGCTGGCCGGGCCCAACGGTTCCGGGAAGTCGACGCTGCTTGCCTTCCTCGCCGAGCTCTCCCTGGAGCAGCACTTCCCGCTGGGCTTCGTGCTCAACCCGGACGACATCGAGCGCGAACTGACGCAGGCCGGGCGTCTGTATCTCGGCAGTTGGGGAGTCCGCGACAACGAGACGGGACTCGCGAAGTTCGTGGACGCGCACCCACTGCGCCCGCGACTCACCGGGCCGCAGCCCCACGTCTCCGGCGGAGCCCTGCGAGCCACAGAGGGAGTCCCCCTCGGCTACTTCATCCCCATCGTGTGCGACTTCCTGCGCCGGCGCTGGCTCGAGGCCCGCGAGTCGTTCACGTTCGAGACCGTCCTGTCGGATGCGGCGAAGCTCGATCTGCTCCGTGACGCGCGGGCACTTGGCTACCGGACGTACCTCTACTACATCTGCACGGACGACGTGCTCATCAACAACGAGCGGATCAAGATCCGGACCGAGCTCGGTGGCCATTCGGTGCCCCCGGACAAGGTCGAATCCCGCTACGACCGCTCGCTCGCGCTCCTGCCGCAGGTCATCGCCCTCGCGGATCGTGCCTGGCTCTTCGACAACTCGGGCAAGAGCCACGTTCTCGTGGGCGAGTACGAGCACAGCCGGCTGATCCGGAGCCATCGGGCCCGGTGGCCCCTCTGGACGCGGAGCGCCGGTCTCGAGCCCGCCCCCTGACCCCGCCGCCGCGCCCCGGGCCTCCCGGCGCCGGAATTCGGCCCCACTTGCTTTCCGGGCGGTCTTGCCTCATAGTCACCCTTGTCTTCGGTCGATTGAGATGTGAGTGAGACGTTTCGATTCCGCCAGGGACAAGAGCCCTGGCGTTTTCTTTTCACTCACGCTCGTCTCCGGGACTCCGGTCAGTGAGACCGGCCGTCGCCGTCGCGGGTAGGGACGGCACAGCAGCGGGTCCGAGGACCCGATTTCAAGGAGTTGCACGTGGCTCGTGGTACGGTGAAGTGGTTCAACGAGGCGAAGGGTTTCGGTTTCATCTCCCAGGAAGGTGGCGAGGACGTTTTCGTGCACTTCTCGGCCATCCAGGGCGAGGGCTTCAAGACGCTCGCCGAGGGCGAGGCGCTCGAGTTCGACGTGACCCGCGGCCCCAAGGGCCTGCAGGCGGCGAACGTCCGCAAGATCTGACCCTCATCCTCGTACCACTCCGTGCCGTCGGTGTGGCGCCCCCCG
Organism: uncultured bacterium; assembly: GCA_964398895.1. Lineage (GTDB taxonomy): Bacteria > Eisenbacteria > RBG-16-71-46 > RBG-16-71-46 > RBG-16-71-46 > JANXPZ01. The sequence goes on along the minus strand of CAYNPF010000206.1, from coordinate 346 downwards.
CGCCGCACCGGCGGAACGACGGAGCGGCCCCGCCGCGAAAGCCCCCGATCCCCCCCCGAGGCCATCCCGCCTCACCCGCGCCGCCGCGGCGACCCGCGCGGGTTCCCCTCCATCCGGAGACCGATTTGCCATTCACCCAACTGGGCCTGCCCGCGCCGATCGTCAAGGGCGTGCGGGCGGCCGGCTACACCGAACCCACACCCATCCAGCAGCGCGCCATTCCCATCGTGCTCGCCGGCCACGACCTGGTCGGTGCCGCGCAGACCGGCACCGGCAAGACCGCGGCATTCCTCCTCCCGATCCTCGCCCGGCTGCTGAAGGGCGGGCGGGGCCTGCGCGCGCTGGT
>CAYNPF010000205.1:0-4757 GCA_964398895.1 uncultured bacterium | reverse complement strand
GGGAGATGTAGCCGTCCGCATCACGGGTCCAGGGGATGCCCCAGTGGTCGAGCTGGTTGATCTCCTTCGGGATGGTGTCCACGAAGGTGCGGACCACGTCCTGGTCGGCGAGGAAGTCCGACCCCTTGACCGTGTCCCAGGCGTGCAGCTCGAGCGAGTCGCCGAGGTCGGTGCGCAGCACGGCGGCCGTGCCGCCCTCGGCGCAGACCGAATGGGCGCGCATGAGCTGGACCTTGGACACGATGCCGATGTCCACCCGGCCTCCGAGGCGGCGGGAGATCTCGACCGCAGCCCGCAGGCCGGCCAGTCCCGCTCCCAGGATGACCACATCGTGCTTCAGTTCTCGATCCATGAAGGAGCCTCGTTCACGACAGCGGTGGGCGGTGAGTGCGTGGGGCTCCGCCGCCGTCTGCGAGCGGACCCCGCCGCATGATACTCCTGCGCCATGGAGGGGGGAACCACATCGGGCGATGGCGGTGAGTGGCGACGCTCAGCGCGACGGGGGGCCGGCCAACGGGTCGGGCAGTGCGCGCTCGCGCGCCACCGTGGCGGCCTCGCTCGCGCCCAGCACGCCGTCCTCCACCACCACGCCGCGCACCAGTTCGAGCGGCAGCATCTCGACGCGCACGCTGCGCGCCCGCACGCCGGATGCCGTCGCGTCGGGCCAGACCTCGTCGGGTGTCGTCTCCTCGATGCGCAGGGCCGCGGTCGTCGCCGGCAGGAAACGGCGGCGGGGCGCCAGCACGTGCACCGGCACGGAGTGCTCGCGGGCGGCCAGGGCGGCGGCATAGCCGCCGACCGGGACGATGGCGCCACGGTCGGTGACGGCGGCGGCGCCGAGCCACAGATCGGTGGCCTGGGAGAGGAGCATGGGCAGCGCTCCGTCCACGACCAGCCAGGTCGGCACGCCGGCGGAGGTCAGCGTCGTGGCCAGCTCGCGTCCGAGGAGCAGGGGGCGGCCCTCGGCCACCAGCGCGCGCGGGCCGCGCCCCCGGCGCTGCAGCTCGAGCAGCGCCAGGGCCACGGTCGAACTGCCGCCGAGCGTGCCGATCCAGGCTCCGGACTGCGGGACCAGCGCCGTCGCCGTGCGCGCCACCGCCGCCCGGGCGGCCTCGAGGTCGGTCCGCTCGGCGACGCACGACTGCGCCAGGTGCAGCCGCAGGTCGGCGGGGGACACACCGCCCTGGAGGTCCGAGGTCGCGACGTCGAGAGCGCGGGCGGCGAGCTGGTGGACGAGCCCATTGTCGCCGTTCGCCGCCTGCTCGGCCCGCAGGTGGGCGAGCAGGACGTCCCGCGCGGCCGCCGTGGTGGTGGACACGTCGGTGGCGGCCCAGTTCTCGAGCCGGCGCAGGAATTCGAGCCCCTGCGCGCTCGCGCGTGGATCGTGATCGGTCATGCGCTCTCCCCGGCGGAGGTGGTACCGCACGATAGCACGCGGCCCCGGCGTCTCCCACCCGCGCCGGGGCCGCGGTGGCGGCGGCCGTCGCTCAGCAGCGGACCGCCGTCGCCTCGCGGTGCGCTGGCCACTCGCGGTCCAGCCACTCGAGGAACCAGGTGACCTCGTCGGGCGAGGGCAGCACGAACTCGGCGCGCGATACCAGTCGGCCCACGGCCACGGCCACGCCGCCGCGCTTGCGCACGGCCTCGTGGACGGGTTCGTCGCGGGTGTCGTCGCCGAAGAAGACCACCAGCGACGCCGGCGTCGCCTGTGGCTCGAGCCACCGCTCCAGCGCCATGGCCTTGTCCCAGCCGCCGGCGGGCCGGACCTCGAAGCCGGTGCGCCCGTGGACCAGGCAGACGTTCGGCAGGTGCGGGTTCACCCGCCGCCGCACGCCGGCGCCGAAGGCCGGCTGCAGGCTGGGGGCGACGCCGGAGAAGAACAACGTGCAGGAGTTGACCTGCTGCTCGAGCCGCGCCCCAGGGAAGCGGTCGCACCAGCCCTGCAGCTCGCGCAGCAGCGGGGCCGGCATGGTGACCGCCGTGCTGGCGTGGTTCTCGACGCGGCCCTGCTCGTCGCGGGTCTCGAGGCCGGAGCATCCGGCGTAGAAGACGCCCCCGATCCCGGTGCGCTGCCAGAGATCGTCCAGGCTGCGGCCCGAGAGGATCGCCACGTGCACGTCCGGGTGCCGCAGCAGGCGCTCGATGGTTTGACGCGTCCGCTGCGGAAGCGCGGCGCGACGGGGATCGAGGTCGAGCGGGGCAAGGGTTCCGTCGAAATCGAGCCCGAGGTGCAACGATCCGGCACGTCGCAGCCGTTCGCTGATGGATGCGACCGACAGCCAAAGAGGCTTCAGGCTGGCCATGGCGGCTTCCTCGCTTGGGGGCGTCAAGGAGGAGCTCACCCGGCGACGTTCACCGCCGGCTGGCTCCTGATCGGGGGAGTCGCGCGAACTACAACGCCTTCCGCGTGACCCAAGGGTACTCCCGCCCCCACCTGTTTCGTCAACGCCGGAAACCGTCCGGGAAGAAGGTTCCGCCCGGAGCCCTGGGACGCCACGGCCGGGGCCGCTCCGGAGGCCCCGCCAGGGCCCGGTCCCGCCGGTTGGCAGCCCCGGAACGCTGTGTTAGCTTGGCCCTTGGATCGGGTCGAGCCCCGCGCCGAGCAGCGTGGGGCTTGACCGTATGAGAGGACCCGCAGCGCGCCCGTCCCGTCGGCGGGACCCGGGAGGGTGTCCTCCCCGGGCCCGGACGCTCCTGCGACGGCCGGCGGTGGCCCTGCGCCGGAGTGTCACGGAGCCCCATGACGAGCACCGTCGCGGAACGCATCCAGCACGAACTGCTGCCCCGCATCTCGAAGCCCAACCGTTACGTGGGTGAGGCGCTGCCGGTGGCGCGCCGCTCGCCGGGCTCGGGCGACGTGCGGGTGCTGCTTGCCTTCCCCGACGCCTTCGAGATCGGCTTCTCCAACCTCGGCATCCACATCCTCCAGCACCTGGTGAACCGCCGCGACGACGCGCTCGCCGAACTGGTGTTCGCCCCGTGGCCCGACGCCGAGGCCGAGATGCGCCGGCTGGGCCTGCCGCTCTTCTCGCTGTCCTCGCACACGCCGGCCGCGGAGTTCGACGTCATCGGCTTCTCGCTCCAGTACGAGCTGCAGTACACGAACGTGCTCACCATGCTCGACCTGGCCGGGCTGCCGCTGCGCTCGCTCGAGCGCGACGAGCGGCACCCGCTGGTGATCGCCGGCGGCACCCAGGCCTTCAGCCCCGAGCCGATGGCCGAGTTCGTGGACGCCTTCGCGGTCGGCGACGGCGAGGAGCTCCTCGGGCGGATCGTGGACGTGGTCGCCGGCGGCAGGCGCGAACGGCTGAGCCGCCCGGCGCTGCTGCGGCGGCTGGCGCGCGTGAGCGGCGTGTACGTGCCGCGCGGCTACGTCACCGACGCCACCCCCGAGGGCTGGCTGGTGCCGCGGGCGCGGCCCGGCTATCCGGCGCGGGTCGAGTCCGTCCGGGTGGGGGCGTTGCGCCGCGAGTGCTACCCGGCGGCCCCGCCGCTGCCGGTCGGCGAGATCACCCACGACCGGCTCTCGGTCGAGATCATGCGCGGTTGCACGCGCGGCTGCCGCTTCTGCCAGGCGGGCATGGTGAACCGCCCGGTGCGCGAGAAGCCGGCGCAGCAGGTGGTGGAGGAGGTGCTGCGGGGGCTCCAGGCGAGCGGGCTCGAGGAGGTCTCGCTGGTCTCGCTGTCCTCGACCGACCACACGCAGATCACCGGTGTGGTGGAGGCGCTGACCGGCGAGCTGACGGCGGCGCGGGTGCGGATCGCCCTACCCTCGACCCGGCCGGACAACCTGCCGGCCGAGGTGGCGCGCCGGCTGGCGGCGCAGAAGCAGGGCTCGATCACGCTCGCCCCCGAGGCGGGCAGCCAGCGGCTGCGCGACGCGATCAACAAGAACCACACCGAGGCCGAGCTGCTCGAGTCGGTGGCGGTTGCGGCGCGCGAGGGCTACCGCGGCGTGAAGCTCTACTTCATGTGCGGCCTGCCGGGCGAGACCGACGAGGACCTGCGGGCCATCGTCGAACTGGCGGTCCGCTCGGCGGAACGGGCCCGCGCCGAGGGGCGGCGGAACTTCGCCGTGGCGGTCAGCATCTCGCCGCACGTGCCCAAGCCGCACACGCCGTTCGCGTGGGCGGCGCAGCTCCCGACCGCCGAGCTGCAGCGGCGCTTGGGCGTGCTGCGCGCGGCCGCGCGCGGCCGGCCGGTGACGCTCAAGTACCGCGACGCCGAGACCTCGCTGCTCGAGGGGGTGTTCACCCGCGGGGACCGGCGCACCGGCGCCGCGGTGGAGGAGGCCTGGCGCGCGGGCTGCCGGCTCGACGCCTGGAGCGAGCACCTGCGCTTCGGCCGCTGGCAGCGCGCCCTCGCGGTACACGGGCTCGATTCCGGGCGCGTCCTGGCGGAGCGATCGCCGCAATGGGAGCAGCCCTGGGACGTCGTGCGGCCGCCGGTGAGCCGCGGCTTCCTGCTGCGGGAGCGCGAGCGGGCCACCCGGGCGCTCGTCACCGGGGACTGCCGGCTCGAGGACCGCTGCCACGCCTGCGGCGTGACCGACTGCGCGCAGCGTCCGATCGTGCGGCGCCCGCACCCGGCGCTCGACCTCGAGCAGGCGCGCGCCGCGGTGTCGGCGGCGCCCGGCTTCGGTCGCAGCGCGCGCCGTCGCCCGGTGGTGGCGACGGTGGCGGGGCCGCGCCCGCGGGGCGGGGCGGCGACCGGTGTCGGTTCCAGCACGAGATTCCGCATCCGTTTCGAGAAGGGGG
>CAYNPF010000204.1:0-4765 GCA_964398895.1 uncultured bacterium | reverse complement strand
CAGGTCGAACGGCGGCCGCCCCCCGAAACCCAGCGAGCGGTCGTAGAGCCCGTGGAAGGTCGTCGTCCACGGCACCTCGGTGGTCAGCTCCGGATACCCGGCCGCCACGCCGTAGGAGAGCCGCAGCGAGCCCGTCGCGTCCGGCGGTGTGGCGCGGCCGTCGAGCACGAAGCGCGCCCGCGCGATCCGACCGTTGTCGAGCGCTTCCACCGCCTCGACCTTCTCCTCGTGCCAGCGGCGCAGCTCGCGGTACGGCCCGTCGAGCCGGCGCGCCCAGACGATCAGCGGGTCCCGCGAGGCCGCCACCGCCCTCGCCCCACCGTCGAGCAACGCCCGGCGCACGGCCACGTCGCCCAGCTTCGTGCCCGCGACCAGCTCGTGCGCCACCACCTGCGGACCGCGACCGCCCAGCGCCAGGCGCACGAACGCGTCGTCGCGCCCGAGCAGGTCCTGGCACTGCTGCAGGGCGACGCCGAGGAGCATCTCCTCCATCTCGGGGTGGATCGGGGCCGGCGAGAGCAGCCGGAAGCGCACCGAGGCCAGCTTGTCCTCGCGGTACTCCTCCAGGCGCTCGCCGTCGGGGCGCCTCGTCTCGGCGGCGTAGCGCACGATGCCGTCGGCGATGTCGAGCAGCCGGCTCAGGCGCTTGAAGTCGCGCGCCACGTACTCGGTGTGCCGGCGACCCTGCTCCTGCATCGCCGCCGAGATCCGCTCCCAGGTGCCGGTGGCGAAGCGCGTCGCCTCGCGGTTGCGCGCGATGCGCTGCCGCAGCGCCGCCTCGGCCGCGCGCCGCGCCGGCATCGCCGCCGTGTCGGAGAGCACGGCGACGAAGCCCCGCCAGCGCTTCAGGTTGTTCTCCAGCATGCGCACGCGGTCGCGGACCTGGCGCGCCGGCTCCGCGCCGCGCGCGGCGTAGGCCCGGCAGGCGGCCAGCCGCTCCTCGTTCAGCCGGATGCGCAACGGCAGGTCGCGCCCGAGCTCGAACTCGAGCTGGGCGACGGTGCGCAGCCGCCGCGTCGAGCCCGGGTTGCCCGCGACGAAGACCAGGTCGCCCTCCTGCAGGCCCCGGCGGCTCCAGCGGAACCAGTGCCGCGGGTGGACCGGCTGCCCGTCCTCGTAGACGCGGAAGAAGGCGAAGTCGAGGTCGTGGCGCGGGTAGCAGAAGTTGTCGAGATCGCCGCCGAAGAACGCGGCCTGCTCCTCCGGGGCGCACACCAGCCGCACGTCGCGGTAGACCTGGTAGCGGTAGAGCCAGTACTCGCCCCCGTCGTACAGCGTGACCACCTCGCCGCGCAGGCCGTCGCGGCTCCCCTCGCGCTCCAGGCGGGCCATGGCGGCCCGGCGCCGGGCGGCGCGCCCGCTGTCGGCGGCGGCGGAGTCCTCGGCGGCCCGCACCTCGGCGGTGACGTCGCGCGAGGACATCAGCACCTTGAGCTCCAGGTCGGGGCAGCGGATCTCCTCGGCCCGCGTGCGCGCGAAGAAGCCGTCGCGCAGGTAGTCGTGCGCGGGCGAGGACATCTTGGCGAGCTGGCCCATCGCCACGTGGTGGTTGGTGATCGCCAGCCCGTCGGGCGAGACGAAGGCCCCCGAGCCGCCGCCGAAGTTGATGCTGGCCTGCTGCACGTGCTCCAGCCACTCCGGCGTCGGCGTGAAGCCGTGGCGCTCCTGCAGCGCCTTCGTCGGCGGGTGGTCCAGCGTCCACATGCCCTCGTCGGCCACCGCGACGGGCGGCGTCAGCACGAGCGCGAGGAGGGTGAGCAGCGCGAAGGCGGCGACGGCGGCGGACGGCGAGGCACGGCGCATGGTGGATCCCCCGGTCGGGTCGCGGCCGGCACCACCGGTCGCGCGGGTGTTGTCGCTCGGTCGGGACCGCCCCGTGCGGTCCACGACGCATGGTCGGCCAATCCGTCGCACCGGTCAAAGCCCCGCCCCCGCCGCGGATTCGCCACCGCGCCGGGCCGGCTGGCCGGCCGTCGCGGCGCGATGTACCGTGCCGGCGATGAACGATCCGAACGTCGAGGGCCTCACCCGTTTCGAGGTCGAGCACGCCGCGCGCCCCCTCGAGGAGCGCGTGTACGGGCACGTCGCCCGCGGCCTGGCGGCGTGGCGCGAGATCCTCGCCCGGCTCGGCCTGCTCGGGCAGGACCCCGCGCGCTACGGCGGCGTGGGCTATGGCAACGTGAGCGCGCGGCTCGGACCCTTTGGCGATGTGCCGCGCGGGCGGCGCCGCTTCCTCGTCACCGGCACGCAGACCGGCGGCCGGCGCGACGTCGGGCTCGCCGACTTCTGCGTCGTCGAGGAGTACGACCTCGTGCGCAATCGGGTGCGCAGCACGGGAGCCGTCGCGCCATCCTCGGAGTCGCTGACCCACGGGGCGCTCTACGACATCGCCCCGGCCGCGCGGGTCGTGTTCCACGTCCACGCGCCGGAGGTGTGGCGCGCGGCCCGCCGCCTCGGGCTGCCCATGACCGACTCCCGGGCGCGCAACGGCACGACGGCGCTGGCGCTCGAGGTCCAGCGACTCTACCGGGAGACCGCGCTGCCCTCGCTCGGCATCCTCGTCATGGCGGGGCACGAGGACGGCGTGCTCACCTTCGGCGCCAGCCTCGAGGAGGCGGGCGGAATCCTGGTCCGCCACCTCGGCCGCGCGCTCGCGCCGGGAGCGCCGACGCCATGAGGATCGGCGGGCGCGACCTGCGCGCGGTGTGGTGGACCGGGGAGGGCGTGGCCTTCGTGGACCAGCGTCGCCTGCCGGCGGCGCTGGAGTTCGCGGTGGCCCGCGACCTCGAGGCGGTGACGCGAGCCATCGAGGACATGGCCGTGCGCGGTGCCCCGGCCATCGGCGTGCTGGCCGCCTACGGGCTGGCGCTGGCCGCCCGCCGCGGCGAGTCCGCCGCTGCGGCCTTCGACCGGCTGCTGCGCACCCGACCCACCGCCGTCAACCTGCGCGCCGCCCTCGATGCCGTCGCCGCGGCCGGTCCCGACGCCGCCGCGCGGCTCGCCGCCGCCCGCGCCTGGGACGAGGCCGAGGTCGCGGCGGCGGCCGCGATCGGCGGGCACGGACTGGCGCTGCTGCGCCCGGGCATCCGGGTCCTCACCCACTGCAACGCCGGCTGGCTGGCCGTGCAGGACTGGGGCACGGCGCTGGCGCCGATCCACCGCGCCGCGCTTGCCGGGCTCGACCCGTTCGTGTGGGTGAGCGAGACGCGCCCCCGCCTGCAGGGCGCCCGCCTCACCGCCTGGGAGCTGGGGCAGGCGGGCGTGCGCCACGCCATCGTCGCCGACGGCGCCGCCGCGCACCTGCTGCAGCGCGGCGAGGTGGACCTCGTCCTCACCGGCGCCGATCGCGTCGCCGCCAACGGCGACACCGCGAACAAGATCGGCACCTACGCCAAGGCCCTCGCCGCGCGGGAGCACCGCGTGCCCTTCCACGTCTGCGCCCCGTGCAGCACGCTGGACCCGGCCACCCCCACCGGGGCCGACATCCCCATCGAGGAGCGCGATCCCGACGAGGTGCTCACCGTCGAGGGCGAGGATGCCGACGGCCTCACCCGGCGCGTGCGGGTCGCGGCGCCGGGCAGCCCGGCGCGCAATCCCGCCTTCGACGTGACCCCGCACCACCTGATCGCCGGGCTGGTCACCGAGACCGGGCGCTTCTCCGCCGACGTCGCCGGGGTCGCCGCCGCACTCGCCGCCCGCCACCGGGGCTGACCCCGGCGCGGGACGCGGCGTCACGGACGCGGGACCGCGGCCCCGAATCGGGATGCACAACCCGGCCGGCATTGATAGAATGCGCGGCCGCGGCGCCCGGCGCCGCGTACCCGACGACTGGCCCCATCCCCCCCGCTCTCGCGCGTCGCCCCCGCACCGGCGCCCGAGCCGGAGGCCGCATGTTCGACATCGAAGGCAGCTTCGATCAGCAGCTCCTCGCCTTCCCCGGCGCCCGTCCCACCGTCGTCTTCCCCGAGGCGCTCGATCCCCGCGTGCTCGAGGCCGTCTGCCACCTCGCGCGCTTCGTGCGACCGGTGCTGCTGGCGCCGCGCGCCGCGGCGCTCGAGGTCATCGCGGACCGGCTCGGCCACCTGGACCGCGGGCGCGTCGAGTACGCGCTGTCCGAGGCGGTCTTCGTGGACGTTGCGCAGCAGACCGCGCTGCTCGAGGAGTTCGCCCACGCCCAGGAGGCGATGTGCCGGGAGCTCGGGCGGCCGCTGGGCGCGGCCGAGGTCGCCGCGCTGGTGCGCGAACCGGCCCGCTTCGGCATCTGGGCGGTGCGGCTCGGCCACGCGGACACGGTGGTGGCGGGCCTGACCCACGCCCCCCGGGACTACTTCCGGCCGATGCTGCGCCTGCTGGCGGAGGACCCGTTCTGCTGCGAGACCGGCCTGTTCGTGCTGCCCGACCAGCACACCGACGAGGTCTTCCCCCACAACATCGCGGTCTTCGGCGACGTGGGCGTGAACGCCACCATGACGCCCGAGGTGCTGGCCCAGGTGGCGGTGGGCACGTGCGCGGTGGCGCGCGATCTCATCCCCGAGTCCGTGCTGCCCGAGATCCACGGGGTGATCGTCTCCTACTCGAACCGCGGCTCGGACGAGGGCCCGTCGCCGGAGCTGGTGCGCCAGGCCACCGCGCTGATCCCCGGGGTCCTGGCGGAGTGGGTGCGCCGCAGCCCCCGCTACGCCACCCTCCGCATCGAGGGCGAGGTCAAGGTCTCGGTGGCGCTGTCGCGCCGCTCGGCCACCTACTACCAGCAGGGCTCCGAGGC
>CAYNPF010000203.1:0-4772 GCA_964398895.1 uncultured bacterium | reverse complement strand
GGTCACGGCGGCCGTGCCGTTCGCCGCCCCCGCCGGCACCACGATCTCGGCGATGCCGCCGTCGGCCACGCCCCAGCGCCCGGTGCAACCGAGCAGCAGGCGCGTCGCGCCGGCGGCGCCACCCTCCCGCAGGACGGCGAAGTCGGTGGTCGGGTTCAGGCCGGGCAGGCGCACGACCTGCCGGCCGGGCGCGACCGGATCGGCGTCGAAGACGGTGTCGGCGCGCGTGTCCACCACCACCACCAGGCCGGTGTCGGCCGGGACGAAGTTGTGCAGCCGCTGCAGCGCCACCAGCAGCAGGTCGCCCACCTTCACCATGCGCGCCGCCTCGGGGTTGCCGTCGGCGTCGGCCCAGGGCGCGAGCGAGATGCTGCCCGTGGGCAGGCCCGTGCCCGGATCCACGATCAGCAGGTCGGGCGAGCCGAGCCGCGACACGTAGGCCTTGCTCGCCGAGACGAAGGCGATGTCCTGCGGGTTGGTGCCGCTGCCGGTGGAGAACTGCCGCACGGTGGCGTAGCCCTGCGCCGGCTCGATCACCTGCACGTTGTCGTAGCCATTGCGGTTCACGACGTAGAGCCGCCCGTCGTACCAGCGGGCGAACGGATCGGGCGAGACGGTGGCGACGTCGCTGGTCACCGCCCGGGTGGCGAGGTCCACGACGCTCAACGTGCCGGTGGTGTAGTCGGTGGTGAGGACGAAGCCGCGGCCGGCGGCGCGGACCGGACCGGCGCCGCACAGCGCGGCGAGCAGCAGGACGAGTGCGAAGCGAACACGCGCGGTCATGACCCACTCTCCTTCGTGTCGTGATAGGTGCAGGCGACGTAGAAGCTGCGCCCGGGCAGCGGGAAGCCGCCGACATCGCAGGCGCGGTCGTCGCCGAGATTGCGTCCCTCGAGGGTGAAGCGCAGCGGCCGGCGCAGCGGCGCCACCGAGACACTGGCGCCCACCAGCGTGCGCGCCGGCACGCGCTGCAGGTTGTAGGGATCGAGCAGGTTGTCGCCGATGGTCTGCACTTCGACGGCGGCGCGCAGGCCGCCGGGTCGTTCGGGGCGCCACTCGATCCGTGTGCTGCTCTGGCGCGACGGCCGGCCGGGCAGGCGCTTGCCGACGTAGAACTCCGGCAGCGGCCCGAGGTTGATGGCCGACTGCCACGACCAGGCCGAGGCGACCTGCAGCCGGCCGGGCAGCTCGAGGCGGACGGTCCACTCCTCGCCGCGGATGCGGGCCCGTCCGAAGTTGCGGGCCTTGACCGAGCTGGCCGAGTTGCGCACGAAGGCCACGAGGTCGCGGGCGTCGGAGCGGTAGCGCGCCCACTCCAGCGCCCCCTCGTGCCCGCGCCAGCGGCCGCGCCAGCCGAGGCCGGCATCGCGGTTCTCGGCGGTCTCGGGCACGAGCTGCGGGTTGCCGGTGACGCTGGCCTGGTCGCCGAACAGCTCGATGAACTCGGGGGCGCGGCTGGCGCGCGCCCAGTTGGCCCGCGCCTCGAGGCCCCAGCCGAGGTCCAGCCGCGCGCCGAGCTGCGGCGAGTCCAGCTCGCGCGCCACGTCGCTGGCGCTCACGCCGCCGCCGGCCGCGGTGCGCAGGTGGTCCACGAGCCGGTCCCAGCGCCGCGCCGCGTGCAGCAGCAGCCGGCCGCCCGGCGTCTGCAGTTGCACGCGCACCATCGCGCCGCGCGCGTCGCGGCGGCTGTCGGGCGGATCGCCCGCGGCGACCGCGTCGTGCGGATCGGCGGTCTCGCGGCGCAGCGAGGCCGCGCTCTCGACCGCCAGCCACTCGGTCGGCCGCGCCCAGGCGAGCGAGAGCACGAGGCCGTCGGCGCGCGTGCGGTCGTCGGTGTCGTGGCGCCCGAAGCCCAGCTCGCCCCGATCGGCGAGCCGCAGGTCGCGGAAGCGCGAGCGCGTGCGATCGGCCGAGAGCCGCAGCATCGCGGTGGGCACGAGCCCCGCGCCCGTTCGCTCCAGCTCGGCGGTGCCGAGCGAGCGCAGGAACGCCAGCCGCGTGCCCAGCGCCGGCGTGGCTCCGCGCCCGGGCACGCCCTGGGCGCGGGCGAGGACGTCGCCGCGCACGCGGGCGCGCAGTTCGGGGCGCGGCCGCCAGGTCAGGCCGGCCAGCGCGGTCCAGGCGTCGAAGCGGTCGTTGAGCCGCGTGCGCACCGTGTCGTCGGCGGCGTTGTAGGCGGTGCCGTGGTCGTCGAGGTAGCGGTAGTCGCCCGCCGAGCCCTGGTAGCCGGCGTGCAGCAGCAGGGCGAGACAGCCGCGCTCCAGCCCGCCGGTGGCCCGGCCCTCCCAGGTGCCGAAGGAGCCGCGGCTCAGGTGCAGCTCGCGCAGCCCCGGCGTCGAGACGGTGACCAGGTTCACCGCGCCGCCGGGCGTGGCGACGCCGAGGCCCAGCGGCCCGAGGCCGCGGTAGATCTCGACGCGCTCCACCGCGGTGGCCGGCAGGTCGCCGAGGCTGACCACGCCGTGCGCGGCGGAGGTGAGCGGCACGCCGTCGAGCAGCACGGTGACCTGCCCGGGCGAGGCGCCGCGCAGCGACAGGGTGCTGAAGGCGCCGAGGCCGCCGTACTGGGTCACGTGCACGCCGGCGGCGGTGGCGAGCAGCTCGGAGAGGTTGGTGGTGGTCCGCACGCGCTCGTCAACGCGCAGGTCGGTGACGAAGGCGGTGGGCTGCAGGCGGCGCGCGTCGGAGAGCGCGCGCTCGCGCGCCACCTCGACGCCGCTCACCACCGTGACCGAGTCGGCCAGGCGGGGGCGGGCCGCGGGAGCGGGACGCGCCGCGACGGCGGACCCCGCGAGGACGAGGAACAACCACGGAGGGAGTGCGATCATGGCGTCTGCCGCGCCCCAACCGAAGCGCCCCGCTCCGGGAGGGTTCCTCGGGAGCGGGGCCGCGCGGGCCGTCGCCTCCCGCGGATGCCTTCCGACGAAGCATCACGGGCCGTGTCGCTCCCGGGCAGGTCTCCTGACTCAGGGCCTGATCCGGATCTCGCCTTCCCAGTCCGCTGCGGACCAGTGGCATCTGAGATCCGGGACGCCCATCACAGTGGCGGGACCGTGGGGGATTCTCACCCCTCTTCCCTTCGGTCCGGACGATCCGCGGGCCGCGGCGCTCGCCGCGGACTCGCGCACCACCCGGCTCCGGCCGCGCGTTGCGGCACCCGGAAGAATGCGGGCGCACACTGCTCCCGGGGCGCGTTGCTGTCAAGGACGAAGCGACCACCGCCGCGCGCGATCGTCGAGCAGCGTGCGCGCGCGGCGGAAGACCGCGTGCCACATCGTCCGCGTCAGCCGGCCGGTGTTGGTGTTCTGGCGGCTGGGATGGTACGAGGCCAGCAGCACGCGGCCGTCCGGCAGCAGCGCCTCGGCGCCGTGGGCGAAGCGCGGCCGCTCCGCGGCCGGCACGCGTTCGCGCCAGCCGGCGGCGCGCAGGAAGGCGTCGTGCGCCACGCCGCCCAGCGCCAGCACGACGCGCGTGCGGGGCAGCAGCGCCAGCTCGGTCGTCAGGAACGGGCGGCAGCGCGCCAGCTCGGTGCTCGTCGGCCGGTTGCCGGGCGGCGCGCAGCGCGCGGCGGCGCTCACCCAGACGTCGCTCAGCCGCAGACCGTCGTCACGGCTCACCGACTCGGGCCGGTCGGCGAAGCCGAAGCGGTGGAGCGCCTCGTGCAGCCAGTCGCCGCTCGAGTCCCCGGTGAACATCCGCCCGGTGCGGTTGGCGCCGTGCGCCGCCGGCGCCAGGCCGACGATCAGCAGCCGGGCGCGCGGATCGCCCCAGCCGGGCACCGGCCGGCCCCAGTAGCGCTGTGTGGCGAAGCGCCGCGTGCGCTCGCGGGCCACCGCCAGGCAGTGCGCCCGCAGCCGCGGGCAGGCCTCGCAGGCCACGATCGCCCGCCGCAGGCCGGCCAGCGAGCCGACCACGGAACCACCCCGGGCGCTCACGCCGGTCTCCGGTCGGGCCGATCGTCGCCAACACGACCACCAACGGATTGTCCCGCATGACCTTGCGCGAATCGCACCCCGTCTCTCTCCTTGATTCGGCGGTATCGAGTCCCTATTGTCTGCCGCCGTGCTCTCCCGACTGAAGGACGCCCTGCTGGGCGGCCCCAAGAACGTCCTCGACCCCCACGTCCACCACGCGCTGGCGCTCGTCGCGCTGCTGGCCTGGATCGGCCTGGGGGCCGACGGTCTCTCGTCCTCCTCGTACGGTCCCGAGGAGGCGTTCCTCAATCTCAGCGGGCACTACCACCTCGCCCTCTACCTGGTGATGGCGATGGTGGGCACCGTCTTCCTGATCTCCGGCTCCTACGCCCAGATCATCGAGCTCTTCCCCACCGGCGGCGGTGGCTACCTGGTGGGCTCCAAGCTGCTCGGTCCCACCGCCGGCGTCGTCTCGGGCAGCGCGCTGGTCGTTGACTACGTGCTGACCATCGCCATGTCCACCGCCGCGGGCATCGAGGCCATCTTCTCGTTCCTGCCCCCGGGACTGCAACCGCTCAAGCTGCCGATGGAGTTCCTGGTCCTGGCCGCCCTCACCGGCCTGAACCTGCGCGGGGTCAAGGAGTCCATCCTCGTCCTCACCCCCATCTTCCTGGGCTTCGTCGCCACCCACCTGCCGCTCATCCTCTTCGGCGTGCTGCGCCACGCCAACGCCCTGCCCACGCTGATGACCGACACGGTGGCCGACACGCAGCAGGCGGTGGCGCAACTCGGCTGGCTCGGCGTGACCGTGGTCTTCCTGCGCGCCTTCTCCCTCGGCGGCGGCACCTACACCGGCAT
>CAYNPF010000202.1:0-4777 GCA_964398895.1 uncultured bacterium | reverse complement strand
AACTCGACCATCTCGGGGCTGCCCCCGCGGTTGTCGCGCAGGTCGAGGACCAGGGCGCGGCATCCGGCCACACGGGCCAGGGCGTCGGCGGCTGCCCGCCGGGCGGCGTCGCCCGCGAGGAAGGCGTCGCACTTCACGTGGCCGATGTCGCTGGGCAGCATCTCGGCCGTGGGGAAACCCTGGTCCCCGCGGGCGGGATCGGCGGTCGCGGAGTCCGGCGGGGACGCGCCGCCGGCGAGCGGGACGACGCCGAGGCGTTCATCAGGGGACACCGCGTGCAGGTCGGCGGTCAGCCGTTGCGCCAGATCGGCGAGGCTGCCGACCGCGTCGTAATCGCCGCGGGCCTCGTGCGCGGCCAGCGCCTCGGCCAGGAACCTCCCGACCTCCGCGTTGACGTGCTCACGGCGCAGCAGTTCGCCGAGCTCCCGGACGGCCTCGCGGGTGAAGTCGGCGGCGATGGGCGCGGTGTAGATGTCCGAGTCCTCGGCGGCGGGCGATGGCTGCGGGCGGACGGACACGAGGCGGTACGGCGCCTGGCTCTCGAACTCGAAGGACAGGAGCCACGGCGTTCCCGTTCGCTCGGACCGGACGAGGACGGCGATCTCGGCGGGCCCCACGCTGACCACGCGCCGCAGATCGAGCCGGCCGAGGTCGTCACGGATCCGCCGGGTCCGGCCGACGCGCTCCTCGATCGTGCGCTCCCGTGCCGCCGAACGGGCGCGGTAGCGGTGCTCGAAGTCCTCCAGGCGGGCGGCATCCGCGGTCTCGTACGCCTCGAGGTAGGCGGCGACGCAGCGGCCGGCCGGCGTGTCGGGTGGGGCGGGCCCGCTCCCCGGTGTCGCGTCGGCACAGCGGCCCGGGCCGACGAACAGGGCCAGGGCCACGGCCAGCGTGAACGACAGGACTCGCAACTGCATCGCTCGTTCTCCCTCTCCCGGTCGCCGCGCTGCCGCGCGGGTGCCGGTGGGCCGCCGGAGCGGACGGCGCGTGGCGCCCGCGCCGGGGCCTCCCGCCACGCATCATCGCATTGCGCGGCGGGTCCGGTCATCCCCCGAACACGGAGGGGCCGCCACGCCGACGGACGCCGGGTCGCGCCCTCGGGGGCCGGGGCCGGATCCCGACTCAGGCCAGGCGGGGCTTCGCAGGCGCGGGCGGCGGTTGTACTGTGCTCGCGCTCATGGGAGCCAGCAGCTCCACGGAAGACCAGGAGGGCCGTATGCGTTCGTTCGCGAGACTTCTCGTGTTCCTCGTGCTGTGCTCGACGGCGTGGGCGGCGCTCGCCACGGCCGAGGTGCCACCGGGATCGGTGCTGGCGAAGATCCCGCTCGAACTGAAGACGCCGACCGGGCTGGCCTGGGACGGCGCGCGCCTCTGGGTTGCCGACTACGAGACCGCGACGCTCTGCGCCGTGGACCCGGCCAGCGGGAAGGTGGTCCAGCGCCTCGAAGCGCCGGCCTACGCGCCGATGGGACTGGCCTGGGACGGCAAGCGGCTGTGGTGCCTCGACGCCGACGATCACACCGCCTACGCGCTGGACGTGGCGCAGAAGCGCACGGTGCGCGCGCTGGCGCTGGACAGCGCCACACCCGAGGGGCTGGGCTGGGACGGCACGGCGCTGTGGGTGGCCGACGCGGGCGCCGGAGTCCTGCTGCGGCTCGACGACCAGGACGGCACGACCTACCGCAGCTTCCCCGGCCCCACCGCGCACCTCGGCAAGCGGACGCAGGAGATGGGCGTGGCCTGGGACGGCAAGTGGCTGTGGGTGAGTGACCGCGTCACCGACCGCATCTACCAGGTCGAGCCGAAGACGGGCTGGGTCATCAACTACTTCGACTCCCCCGCGCCCTACCCCACGGGCCTGGCCTGGGACGGCTCGCGGCTCTGGGTCGCCGACTACGAGGCGCGCTGTCTCTACGCGGTCGCGGTCCGCTCGGTGGCGCCCTACGTCACCTACGACGCGAAGCGCGAGCGCGTCGTCTACACCGAGGCCTGGCGCAATTTCGGCCCCGGGACGCTGAAGACGCTCGACGTCTACCTGGCCATCCCGCAGGACCTCCCCAACCAGTCGCTCGCGGGCGATCCCGTCTTCGAGCCGAAGCCCACCGACTTCCCGGTGGACCAGTGGGGCCAGCGCTTCGCGCACTTCGCGATGAAGGACGCTCCGGCCGGGCGCGAAGTCGGCGCGCGGATGACCACCGAGGTGACGGTGAAGCGCGTCCGCTGGTTCGTGGATCCGGACGAGGTGGGCGGGCTGGACGAGGTCCCGCCGGCGATCGCGCAGGCCTACCTGGTGGACGAGTCGAAGCTGGTGATGAGCGACCCCGTGATCCGGAACGCGGTCCAGGAGGCGGTGGGCGACGAGAAGCACCCCTACTGGATCGCGCAGCGCATCTACCGCTACATCATGCAGAAGATGCACTACGAACTCTCGGGCGGCTGGAACGTGGCGCCGGTCGTGCTGGCGCGCGGCAGCGGCTCCTGCTCGGAGTACAGCTTCGTGATGATCTCGATGTGCCGGGCCGCCGGGCTGCCGGCGCGCTACGCCGGCTCGGTCGTGATCCGCGGCGACGATGCCAGCCGCGACGACGTCTTCCACCGCTGGGTCGAGGTCTACCTGCCCAACTACGGCTGGGTCTGCGTGGATCCCTCGGGCGGCGACTCGGAGGTGCCGGAGGAACAGGCGAAGTTCTTCGGCGGGCTCGACAACCGCTTCCTCATCACGACGCTGGGCGGCGGGAACTCGACCTACCTGGGCTGGGACTACAACAGCAACGCCACGTGGACCGGCGAGGGCAGAGTCAAGCTGATGGAGCGCAAGGCCGGCCAGTGGTTCCCGCTCGGCAAGAAGTACGAGCCGAAGGCCGTGGGCGAGGTCGGCGGCCTGGAGTGCGCGCCGCGCCACTGAGGCGGCATCGGCCGTCTCCCCCTGCACGCAGGCTCGTCGGGACCGCCCATCACCGGGCGGTCCCGACGCTTCGCTCCTGGAGTCGGGCGCGGCGTGGTGCGGTGCGCTACTTGCGGCAGTCGCCGAGGCGTCGCGCGACCATGTCCTCGCAGCCGGGAGCGCCGTCCTCGACGGTGTCCACGTGCAGACGGTAGGCGGTGGGGCTCTCCACGGTCAGCACGCTCTTCGAGCGCACCTCCATGCCGGCGATCCTGCACAGCGACGAGAACGTGTAGGTGTTCCCACGCTGCACGACGGGCGAGAACGTGCAGCCGGCGCGGGCGAGGCGGCTGTTCTGCTGCTTCATGTCCGCGACCGGGTCCAGGCAGCGCACGCTCCTGACCACGCGGGGCTTGCCACCGGTGTGGGCGGAGCGAATGGTCCGGGTGAACTCCCAGGATCCGGGACGCAGGCCGGGCCACGGGTCGGCGGCCCGGGCCACGGGGACGCACGCGAGCAGTGCGGCGGCGATCGCGAGGACTGCCACGGCGACCGAGGGGAAGGAACGCACGTTCACCTCCTGATCTGACGGGGAGCGAGAAGCGGTCGGGGCGCTGCGCTCGCGGTCCATCGCCGTCGGGATGCGCATCGAGGTGGGTGGTCGGAGGCCGGGAGCCGACGCCTCTCGCAGCGTACTCCGTCGTCGCCGTCGTCGCATTCCCATTCGGCGCTCGCCGGGGACCCGGGCGGGAGGCGCATCGCGTGGTAGGATCGAGACGTGCCATGCGGGCGCCCGACGGGCGCGGTGGTCCCGTGTTCGAGACGACATCTGCGGAGGCGTTGTGAAGACCACGGCTGGGACGCTTGCGTTCCTGCTGCTCCTGCTCGGCCCCGTACCCGGGGCCCGGGCCATCATCCACGGCGCCCTCGACACCACGCACCCGGCGGTCGGCGTCGTCGTGGACGGGACCGGCACGGTGATGAACGGCGCCGTATTGATCGCCCCCTACTGGGTGCTCACGTCGGCGAGCTTCGCCAGCGCGGTCAGCGACGGATCGTTCCTCCTCGGCGAGGACCGGAGCGCGCCGGTGGCGACCCGCTCCATCTACCAGCTCATCCCCCACCCGGCCTACGATCCCGACGCGGTCGCCTTCAATCTCGCGCTGGTCGAGTTGTCCTCGCCGATCAACGATGTCACGCCCATCCCGATCCTGACCGCGGGCGCGAACCTGCAGGTCAACTCGTCGGTTGAGTACGTGGGTTACGGCGATACCACGTGGTCCGGCAGCGGCAACACGCTGCGCCGGCACTGCACGAACCCCGTCGTCAGCCTGTACACGCGGGAGTTCTGGACGGACGGCTCGAGCAGCGCGACGGCGCCGGTGTCCGGGGATCAGGGCGCGCCGGCCCTGCTCACGGTCGGCGGGCAGCAGTACGTCGCGGGCATCGTCTCCTACGGGCTGACGAGCGGCTACGAGGTGGACGCCACGCGAGTGGCTTCGTTCGCCTCGTGGATCCAGCAAACCATGGCCAAGCACGTGCTGGACGTGCCGGGCACCGGCTCCCTCCCCGGCCCCGGGGGACTCGCCGCGGCGCCGAACCCGTTTCGACCCGGCACCACGATCTCGTTCGTCCTCGCCGAGGCCGGCCCCTGTCGACTCGCGGTCTACGACCTCTCGGGACGGGAGGTGGTGCGACTCGCCGACGCCTGGACGACGGCGGGCCGCCACGGCGTCGCGTGGGACGGGAGAGCCGGCTCCGGCGCGACGCTGCCCTCGGGCGTGTACTTCGCGACACTGTCCGCGAGCGGACGCACGCGGAGCTGCAAGCTCGTCCTGACGAGATAGCGCGCGCGCGGCGCGCGGGCCCCGGGCTGCCCGAGGGTCCCTCCCG
>CAYNPF010000201.1:0-4781 GCA_964398895.1 uncultured bacterium | reverse complement strand
TCACCTCGGGCAGATCCAGGCCCTCGCGCAGCAGGTTGATGCCCACCAGGACGTCGAAGTCGGCCAGCCGCAGGCCGCGCAGGATCTCGACCCGCTCCAGCGCGTCAATGTCGCTGTGCAGGTAGCGCACCCGCACGCCCATCTCGCCCAGGTAGTCGGTGAGGTCCTCGGACATGCGCTTGGTCAGCGTGGTGACCAGCACCCGCTCCTGGCGGGCGACGCGCTGGCGGATCTCCTCGAGCAGGTCGTCCACCTGGTTCGCCACCGGCTTGACCACCACCTCGGGGTCCACCAGACCGGTTGGACGGATGAGCTGCTCGACCACCACGCCCTTGCAGCGCTCCAGTTCGAAGTCGGCCGGCGTCGCCGAGACGTAGATCGTCGGCCCCACCTGCTCCTCGAACTCGCCGAAGCGCAGCGGCCGGTTGTCGAGCGCCGAGGGCAGGCGGAAGCCGAAGTCCACCAGCGTCTGCTTGCGCGAGCGGTCGCCCTCGTACATGCCGCCGATCTGCGGCACGGTGACGTGCGACTCGTCGATCACCAGCAGGAAGTCGGGGTTCCCCTCGAGATCCTTCGGGAAGTAGTCGAGCAGGCAGCCCGGCCGCGAGCCCGGCGCGCGCCCCGAGAGGTGGCGCGAGTAGTTCTCGACCCCGGGGCAGGTGCCGATGGTCGCGAGCATCTCGAGGTCGTACTCGGTGCGCTGCTGCAGGCGCTGGGCCTCGAGCAGCTTGCCCTCGGCGCGGAAGACCGCCAGCCGCTCGCGCAGCTCGGCGCGGATGCCCTCGAGCGCCGCCGCCATGCGCGGCTCGGGCGTGACGAAGTGCTTGGCCGGGTAGAGCGCCAGCCGCTCCATGCGCCGCCGCACCTGGCCGGTGACCGGATCGAGCGCCGAGATGCGCTCGATCGTGTCGTCGTCCAGCTCGACGCGCACGATCACGTCCTCGTAGGCCGGGTGAACCTCG
Source organism: uncultured bacterium (assembly GCA_964398895.1). Lineage (GTDB taxonomy): Bacteria > Eisenbacteria > RBG-16-71-46 > RBG-16-71-46 > RBG-16-71-46 > JANXPZ01. The sequence continues at coordinate 3,819 of CAYNPF010000201.1, read as the reverse complement.
ATGACGTCGCCGCGCACGCGGAACGCGCCGCGCTCGACCTCGAGGTCGTTGCGCGTGTACTGGATGGCGACCAGCTTCTCGAGGATCTCGCGACGCGGGCGCCGCTCCCCCACCTTCGCGTCCAGCCGCAGCCCCACCCAGTCCTCGGGCGCACCCAGGCCGTAGATGCACGAGACGCTGGCGACGATGACGACGTCGTCGCGCTCGAGCAGCATCGAGGTGGCCTGCAGGCGCAGCCGCTCGATGTCGTCGTTGATGCTGGCGTCCTTGGCGATGTAGGTGTTGGTCGAGGGGACGTAGGCCTCAGGCTGGTAGTAGTCGTAGTAGGAGATGAAGTAGCCCACCGCGTTATCGGGGAAGAACTGCCGGAACTCCCCGTAGAGCTGGGCCGCCAGCGTCTTGTTGTGCGAGATGATCAGCGCCGGCTTGCCGTACTCGGCGATCACGTTGGCGATCGAGTAGGTCTTGCCCGAACCGGTGACGCCAAGCAGCGTCTGGTGGCGGTCACCGCGGTGCAGGCCCTCCACGAGCTGGCGGATGGCCTCGGGCTGGTCCCCCTCGGGGGCGAACGGACGATGGAGCTGGAAGGGCATGGTGCGGCGATGGTAGCCGAGGGAACGAGCGGGGTCGAGCGGGGGGGGGACAACTGACGTCCGCCCCGAAAACGACGGCAGTTCTAGACTGGAGTAGGCTGGCCGCTTCGAGGTCCCCAACCCGGAGGGAAGGGATCGATGAAGCGCTTGAAGTTCTCCGAGGAACAGACCGCCTACGTGCTACGCCAGGTCAGCCAGTAGGCTAGTGTCATTGGAGCCTATGCGATGGTCTCGTCTAGGGCCGGCTATCCACAGGGGGGCCTATGCTACTCGGACATGGGTGGTTTGAGTGGGTGTCGCTTTTCATCCCAGTCATCCCCCGGGTAGCGGATCACTCCGAATCGACCCACTACGCCCCTGATGCACCAGGAGGAGACTAGCCCTCCGGTTCGATCTTGAGTGCGAAAGACGCCTCTGCAGGCCGCGCGTTGAACAGCAGCGGCCGTGGCGTCCGCTCACCAACGAGTTTCCGCACGAAGTCCCGATCGGCCTTGCCTGCGCGCGCCCCTAGGATGATCCCGTCTAGGTTCTCGCGTGGATACGCCACGGGACCTGCCGTGGCTGGCATGACAAGCCGCCACTCGCCTTCGTGCTTCCATTCAATGGCCTTGGTGCCAATCAAGGCCCGCGCGAGCTCCTCGTCGCTTGCCTCGAAGAAGTTCACGTGTGGATACTCGTGACTGTAGTGCACCTTGATGAGCAGACCACCGGTGCCAAACGCCCATCTGATGAACGCGTCATCCACCCGAAAGCGCAGGCAGACGCCCTTATGCCCGTCGGCGTAGTATGACCACATTGGTACGCTGTCTGGCGCATCAGCCAAACAGCACACACCCCCAGTTCGCAGGAGTCCCTTCATGGTCGCGTGCAGCTTCTCGCGCCCCTGAGGAGTCCCAGCAGCCTCGACCAGCTGCGCTATCGTCTCAGCAGGAGTCATCGGTGGTACGACTGGCAGAACATGGCTCCGCTCGACCCAGAACTTCAGCATGCTCTCCCTGCTCGATTCCATCTGCGGCAGGGCCTGACCTTCGAACGGGTCGTTGAGGTCCTCGTATGCAGAGCAGTAGAGCGTTGCGCCTTCAACGAGTTCCCGCAGCCGTGCCCTTGCCTGCTCGCCCCCCAGTACCCGGTACTTGTAGAGGTAGACCGGTGGTGATGGGAACATCTCAGTCATGCTTGTACCTCCGGTGAGGTGCCACGTCCACGGGTCTGGAGCAGCGGTCTCTCGAACCGTCGCCGTTCCACCCTCACCCGTTGTCCCGGGCCTGCCCCGGCCTCAGCGTCCTTCAGAGTCCCGAGGCATCCTCTCCGGCTCGAGACAGCATCAGCCGCAGCCCCGTCCAAGTCCTTGGACATGATTCCAAATAATACTCGCGCCGCCCGCTGAGCTGCAGCGCCCGTCTTGCCCTGCATGGTGCGGCCCGGCCATACAGACCCGCTGCTCGATGCTCCAGGCCACGGAACCGCGCGTGAGCCGCAATTCCCGTGTTGCGCGGCCCGGCCGATGCGCCCGGCACGACGGAAGCCCACGCGGGCGCGGTCGCCCATGCACCGCCCGCACCCTGTCGCTGGGACCTACCCCCTCACCCGCGCCGTGTACTCGAGGACGACCTCGGCGCCGGCCTTCACGGGGATCGTGAAATCGATCGTCCCCGCGTCCTTGCGCGTGAACTCGTGCGTCTTCTGGGTGACCTCGGCGTCGCTGCCCAGGCCCTCCTGCACGACGATCACGACGTCGCTCTTCTTGCGGTCGCGCAGCTTGATCCGCACGGTGAACTCGCGCTCGCGGTCGCTGATTCTCCGGCTGGCGATCACCGTCCGCTCGGCCGGCAGGTCGAATGCGGTGCCCACCTCCAGTTCGAGCTTCTCCCCCTCCGCGGTGTGGCGGATGTTGCTCTCGCCCGCGAACTGCGGCACGCCGTCGGCGTCGGGTTCGTAGAAGCGCACGCGCCCGGCGGGCAGCGGCACCCCGAGCCCGGCGTCCTTCGCGTTGACGATCACCATCTGCGTCATCACCCCGCGCGGATCGCCGCCGCGGTAGACGTAGCGCGGCGTTACCTTCACGTCGCGCGGCTCCAGCATGGTGAAGCTCTGCTGCTCGCCGCCGCGCAGCGTCGCCGGACGCGCCAGTGAGTAGAGGTGGTACTCGGAGAAGCCCGCCTCGCTCAGGTCGGCGCCGCCCGCCTCGTCCATCACCTTGGCGGTGGCCGCGCGCATGAAGCTCACGTTGGGCATGGGCGCCATCACCTCGCGCTTGGGCTCGCCCGCCACCAGCTTGAGCGTGGCGTCCACGTAGTCGCGGCCGGTCGAGTTCTCCACGGTCACCGCCGCCGACCACACGGCCTCGCGCTCACCGCGGCGCACCACGGTGTGCTCGGCGCTCCACGACATCCCGCCCGTCAGGTAGGACAGCTCGGCCTCGCCGCGCCCTCGCCGCGCGTCCTCGACGACGGCCTCGAGCATCGGGCGCAGCGACAGCCGCGCCGGCGGCTTCGCCAGCCGCACCGCCTCGACGGTGTTGCGCGAGAGCGTGCTCAGCGAGCCGTCGTCGGCGCGCACCACCAGCCACGAGCCGTCGCTGGCCACCAGCGCGCCCTCGGTCACGCGCTCGCCCTTCGAGACCACGCTGACGCGCTGGCCGATCGCGTTGGTGAGGAAGGCGTCGCCGCTGGCCACGTCCCAGCGGTAGGCGAGCCGCGTCACCCGGGCGCCACCCGCGGGCACGAAACGCAGCGACGAGAAGTCGAGCCGCTCGGGCAGGTCCGAGAGCCGCACGGTGTCGCGCGCGCCGACCAGGTCGAGGACGCGCGTCTCGCGCACGAAGCCGAGGTCGCGCGTGTAGATCGTGAGCGACGGGCCGCCCACGGCGGCGACGGACGAAAGGGACAGCCCGAGGACGAGCGATCCCGCGAGGAGCAGGCGGTTCATGGTCCCTCCTGAATGGGGTTGTGGGTACGTCCTGCCCATCCTACGCCATCCGGCGCCGGGTATTCCCCTGCCCCGTTCGATGACCGGCGTGGGCGCGTTTCGCGGGGCAGGCCCATGATCGAGCACCCGCCAGGGGGCGGTCGAGCGCGACCCGATGCAAGATTGCTCTTGACAGGTCTTTAGCCTCCCGCGGCGTTCTGCACCGTGATCCGTGTAGGCGCGCCACCACGCTGCGCACGTCGAGCGTGCGTGCGAAATGGAGGCCTCTCGCAAGAACGCGATCGGGCTGCATCGCGTT
>CAYNPF010000200.1:0-4783 GCA_964398895.1 uncultured bacterium | reverse complement strand
GAGCTGGTCAATGCCCGACGCCAATCCCGACAGTCCCGTACGGAAAGCCTCTCCGAATGGCTCAAACCACGCGATCTCGCCCTCCTCGAGGCGCGATGCCCCGAGGAGGCCCATGTTGTAGATCACGCCCGACTCGAGCAGGTGGAGCAACTCGGTCGGAAGCGGCGTCGCTAGCGTCCCGTACCGCTGCCGAAGTTGCGTCTGCATCTCGGCGGCCAGACGCTCGGCAATCGCGGTCACGAACCCGCTGAGCGTCCCGCCGGTCGGAACGAACTCGTCGGCGTCCTCAACCTGGTCGGTGATTGCCGCGACGATGGCTGCGATGTCGGTCGGGTCAAGCGCCACGGTGGTTCCTCAGGGCGCCCCAGTAGCCCAGGGCGCCCTGTCACTCACTCAGGCCAGCAGCGCGGTCAGGCGGGCCGCCGAGAGGACCTCGAAGGCGATGGGCTTGTACCACGCAGTGGCGATCACGTTGTCACCGCCGTCGGTACCGCGCCCAAGCGGCGAGACCCCGGCCGGGACCGGCACGGTCTGCACGCGCACGCCGCCAGTGGCATCGTCGGCGCCCGTCCACATGACGGTTCTGCCGGCCGCCGGCGCGATGACCTCGCTCACCACGCGCCCATACTCGTCCGTCGAGATCGGCGGGCGGTACGCCAGGAACCCCGTCTTCTCGGGCCACATGTAGCCAAGGCTGGCCGTCGCGCCCTCGTTGGCGGTGTCATACGCCACGCGGGGCACGATGATCTCGTCCAGTTCCATCAGGTCGGCGACCAGCGCTTCCGTGACCTTGGCCGGAGTGCCATACTGCCGGTTACTGGTCACGCCGAGGGCGTTGAGGATCGGGGTGTTGACCCGGACCTTCTGCCACACGCCCGGCGCCAAGACCAGGATGTTGGGCAGGGTCCCGGTCGCCAGCGCTCGGTTCTCGCGCCACGTCTGCACATCGCCGAGGATGTCGACGGTGAGGCTCGCTCCCCACTTGGTGCCCGGCGTCTCGCTCTGCGTGAAGGTCGCTGCGTCGGCGCAGAGGTCGTAGATCGCCTTCTCGCGATTGAGGCTGATGCCGTCCGCAACGAACTTCGTCGCGTTGATCATCGCCCGCATGGCCGGCGACGCCTTCGACTTGCTTGGGACGAACGTCTGCTGCATGTGGCCGTCGGCGTCGATGCTGATGGTCGTCCACTCGAAGGTCCGCTCCGTGCCGCCGCCGTCGACGGTCGCAGTGTCCTTGACCAACCGGAACGACTCCTTGCCGAACTTCGGCACCCGTGCGGGCACCTCCGTCGCCGGGTAGATCGGGAAGATCCTCGTGCCGACGTGCTGGGCATTGGAGTAGCCTACCGCGATGCCACTCAGGATCGGATTGGTCTGAGCAGCGCTGTCGCTCGGCATGATGCACCTTGTCCTTCCTGCCAGCCTACGCGGCGGCGTCGTTGTAGAAGACCGTGGCCTCGGGAGCGGCGATGGTACCCGTCGCCGCTCCACCGACCCATGCCAGCGTGATCACGCTCCCAGCCGCCACCAACGGGGTAACGAACGAGGAGATCGCCGTGACCGTGCTGCTGGTCAGCGCCACCGGGGCCGAGAGCACCGTGACTCCGTCAACCAACACGTCCAACGTTCCACCGGCGGCGCCGATGGTGCCGTTGTACCCTTGCACCTGAGTCAGCGTGAAGGCGCGGCCGGTCGGAACCTTGGCGATGAACACCGTCGACGTGGCACCGGCGGAGACGTTGGCCAGCGGACCCTTCGCGAGTTCGGCCAGTTCGACATAGCCAGAGGTCGGCACCACGACCACGCCGGGATCGAGTTCGACACTCACGATGTCGCCGCTCGTTGCCGCCGGAGCGCTGGTGTGGTGCATCCATCCGACCCGGTAGTAGGTCCCCGGCGTACCCGGCAGGGTTTGCACCAAGCCGGAGGCGGCAGCCACGACCTGGGTGCGGCTGTTGCTGGTCAAGCGCGGGATGACCCCTGCCGCCCTGACCTTGGCGATGCCGCGCGACTGGATGTTGACCGGCGCGTTGGTAGCAGTCACGGCCTCGGTCGTGACGCCGACGTTGCCCTTGGCCGCGGTGCCAATCACGATCCCGCCAGCAGTAGCGCCAGCAGCAACCGCCAGGAAGGCAGCGATGCCATTGGTCGTCTCGCAGAGCGCGCTTTCGACGCGCTCGGTCAGTTGAATCCCGTCAGCCATCAGCTCACCTCCAGCGCCGCGCGCTCCATAGCGGCCGAGAAACTGAGGTCCTTGTCCGCCTTGCGAAGCTCGTCTGCCCTGGCCTCGATACGGCCATTGACAGACGTGATCCGCGAGTCGTCAGTCGGCAGGATGCGCGCCATCGGCACCGCGCCGCGACTGGCCTCCAGCACCTGCGCGGCGACCTCAGCGAAGCCGCGATCGGTCGGCGCGTCCTCACCGCTGAAGGCGACGGTCGCCTTCTCAGCGCCACAGGCGAACGGGACCAGCAGGCGGGCCAGGTACGGCTGCACGCCGGCCGCGACGAACTCGGCGGTGCGGGCCTTGACCCGCTCGGCCAGCGCCACGGCCTGCGATTCGGCGAACTCGGCGGACTGCTTGGCGATGGTCGCCTCGTGCGTGGCCAACTGCGCCTTGAGCGCGGCGACCTCCGGGTCGGGTGCCGCCACGGTGGCGACAGGCTCGGGGTCCGCGTTGCGATTGCCCAGGACTGCTGCGAACGGCGACAAGAGTGCCGCTGCCAGGCGGGCGATCATGCCCTCCGTCGGCTCGCCCTCGTGCGCCGGATTGGTTGCGGCGGCGTTCGGCTGTGCGCCGGCGCCGACGGGATCGGCCATGATGCTTCCCTCCGTGAAGGCGACCAGGTTGTTGTCGCCCTCGGTGCTGTTGCTGAACTGCGCTCCGCGTACGCGGGGCGTCGCGGTGACTGCGATCTTGCGAAAGGTATCGGTGGCGGTGTCGAGTAGCACGCTCAGCCCGCGATGCGCCAGACGGGAGTCGATCTCGGCGTCAAGCGCCACCTCGCCGACTGCCCAGTCGCCATGCGCGCCTCCGGTCGGCGCGCCGTTGACGATGTGGAGTGACCCAGGCACTAGCCGACCGAAGTCAAGGAGGTTCTCGGTCGGCCAGTGATCTAGGTCGAGGACAGGCAGGGAGGATGCGGAACAGGAGTTGGTGTGGTCGACGATCCGCTGCAGCCGCGCCGAATCGACCACCACCCTTGGCGACTTGCTGGTCGCTGGGTAGTCACCGGCCCGGAACAGCCACGCTTCGCGGCGGTTGTACGTCGGCACGCACCATCTCCTGTTGCTACGGTACGCACCGGGCGCGGCACATGGCCAGGGACGGGCGAAAGTGTGTAACGCGCGTTACACGCCAAGCAGGCGGCGCGGGTCAGCGCCGAAGCCTTCGGCTACGTCCACCGGCGCCTCGAGTAGTTCGCCGTCGGCCAGCGGGTCGTCGTCTGTGACCCACTGCGCCATGACCGCAACGACCGTGGTGCGGCAGTTGTAGTGGAACGGCGGGAACTGCGTCATCTGCTCCTTGGGTACGCGCTTGCCGATGAAGTGGCGGCAGATGTCGGTGGTGCGGTCATCCTCGATCACGACGTACTCATACCCCCAGACCGCCGCGCCGGCTTGCTCAATCGTCTGGGTGCGGCCGAGCGTGTAGTACCGCGTGGTTTCGGTGCGCGCCCAGGTCCGGCAGTGCCGGCTGGCCAGCCCGGTCCCGGACTCGCGGATCAGCCCACCGATCTCGGCGTCGGTCAGTCCCTGGCGCAGACCATCCTCGACGGCGGCGCGCAGCACGCCGTACACGTCGGCCTCGAGCGCCTCGACCATCTGCTGCGCGACGCGGTGGTACGCAGCGATGTCCGTCTCCGACACCTTCGGCTCGGCGAACGCGGCGAACCGAAATCGGCTGCGCGCCGCGATTTCGTGGCTGGCCGCCATCCGCCCCAGCACGGCCACACGCGCCAGGTCCGCGGCAACGCGACGTAGGAGCGCAGGTGGCGCCGACGGTGCGGCGATGTGGTCGGCCGGGTTGGCCTCGTCAAGCGCGCGGTGGGCCTGAGCCTCGGCGTCGGCGGCAATCAGTCGCAGCGCCCGGACCAGCTTTCGCTCGGCGTCCAGGACCGGGGCCGCAAGCTGCGGGTCCACCGCGAAGGCGATCACGCCAGCGGCTGCGACGGCGACAGGACCGTGCCCTGAGCGAGCATGGCCGAGAGGTCGGAGACCGGCAGTTCGAACAACTCGCCCGCCCACTGCAACTGCTCGTCCACCGACGCATCGAACGCGCCGACGGCGGCCAGGTTACGCAGGATGTTCGACCACTCGAGCCGGTTCGGCGGTGACGAGTCGCGGATCGCGATGCTTCCGGGGTCCATGTTCGGGCCGAACTGCAAGGCGACGGCCGGGCCGACGATCTGCTTGAGCAGCACCTCGTCCACCAACTCCTCCGCCATGTCCGTCTCGGCCATGAGGTACGTTTCAAGCGCGACGCTGGCCTGGGCGCGGGTGCCAAACTGCGACTCGCTGGTCAGCAGGTACGGCATATAGAACGAGTTGAAGATGTATGAGTCGCAGCGTTTGATTGGAGCGTCGAACGGGGAGTTGACCTGCCATCCGGGCGTGACGACGCTGAGCGTGTCCTGCTTGTCCATCGCCAGCGCGGACTCAGAGCCCTGCCGGGTCCAAGCGTCGACGTAGGACTGGCCAGGGGTGACCCCATTCTCGTCTGGGGAATCGTCGTCGACTCCGAAGACGGCGGTCCCGATGCCGTGCTTCTCGAGCCCGATGGCCT
>CAYNPF010000199.1:0-4816 GCA_964398895.1 uncultured bacterium | reverse complement strand
GCACGGCACCGGGATCGTGGACATGACCACCGGCGACATGGGCTGGGGCTCGGTGGAGGATCGGCTGGCCGAATGCGCCGAGGCCGCCCGCGTCCTGCAGCTCGACGTGCGCGAGAACCTCGACCTCGGCGACAACCGCGTCGAGGACACCTTCGAGAACCGCTGCCGGGTGGCGGCCATGATCCGCCGGCACCGCCCGCAGATCGTCTTCGCCCCCTACTACGACCTGCCGATCGGCCGCGGCCTCGGCCACAACGACCACTACAAGACCGGGCAGGTGGTGGCGAACGCCTACAACCTCGCCCACCTGCGCAAGGCCCCGGTGGACGGCGAGCCGTACCAGGCGAAGGCCATCTACTTCTACTTCCTGCCGCCCGGCACGCCGGCCACCTTCGTCGTGGACGTCACCGAGCACGTCGAGGACTGGCTGCGGGCGCTGGAGTGCCATCGCAGCCAGTTCGCGAACCCGGACAAGCCGCGGCCCGTCTCGCTCCCGGCGCCCACCGACGCGTTCATGGCGATCGCGCGCCACTGGGGCTGGCAGATCGGCGTGCGTTACGGGCAGGCGTTCCTCGCCACCGCCCCCCTGCGTGTCGGCGATCCGCTGAGCCTCGTCCGGGACGTCGTCCCGCGGCCGTGAGCGCGCACCCGGCGGCGGCGCGGCGGCTGACGGCCGGCGTCCTGCTGCTCGCGCTGGCGCTGCCGGCCGCGGCCGGCGCGGGCCCCGATCGCCTCGGCGCGCTGGCGCGCGAGTACCGCGAGCACCGCCTCGCCGTGCGCCCCGACCTGGCGACGCTGGCGGGCGATCACCGCGGCGATCGCCGGCTCGAGCCCGTCACCCAGGCGAGCCTGATCGCCGAGGCCGCCTGGCTCGACGACTTCGCCCGTCGCCTGGCCGCGCTGCCCGGCGACGGCCTGTCGCCCCCCGCGGCCGCCGAGCGCGACTCGCTCGCCGCCCGGACCGTCCGCGCCCGCGCGGAGATCGTCGTCGCGCGGCGCTGGGAGCAGGACCCGACGGCCTACCTCGACCTCGTGGACGGCGCGATCCGCACGATGACGGCGCCGCCGCGCGGCTCGGCCTGCGCCCGCACGCGCGCCGCGGCCGACCGCCTCGCGCGCGTGCCCGAGGTGCTGCGCTCGGCGCGCGTGAACCTGCGCGAGCCGGAGCCGCAGCGGGCGGACGACGCCGCGGCGGGCTGCGCGCGGCTGCTCGAACTCTGCCGCGTCGCGGTGCCGGCGCTGGGGGCGCGCTGTCGCGAGCCGCGCCTGCAGGCCGACCTCGCCGAGGCCGACACGCTGGCGGTGCGCGCGGTGGAGGATTTCGCCCGCTGGCTGCGCGAGGACATCCGATCCGCGGGCGCGAACCGTTGAGTTCGTCGTTCCGCGTTGACGACATCGCCGGACCGCGACTAAAGTGCGGGCGCAGTCCGACCCGATACCATGGATGGTCTGGGCCCTGCGCCCTCGGGGCATCTGGAGGTCTCATGCTGGTACGCGCCCTGCGCTGCTGGGGAGCGCTGCTCCTCACCCTTTCGCTGGCGTGCCCGGCCACGATGGCCGACGCCGCGACCCACAAGACGACCCGGACGAAGACCGGCGCTTCGGTGACGAAGTCGCACGGCGGCAAGACCACGGCCCGGGCGAAGATCAAGCGCACGAGCCGCCGGCGGACGACCGCGGCCCGCGGCGCCGTGGCGCATCGCCGCGGTCACCGGCGCACGCGCGTCCTCGCGCCACCCCCCGGCGGCGTCTACGCGCGCAACGCCGTGGTGATCGACCCGGCCACCAACCAGGTCCTCTTCGAGAAGCACTCCGACCAGCTCGTGCCCATCGCCAGCATCACCAAGCTGATGACGGCGCTGGTCTTCCTCGAGCAGCAGCCCAACCTGCGCCGCATCGTCGAGGTGACGCGCAGCGAACTGCGCGGCGGCGGCCACACGCAGTTGCGCAACGGCGAGCGCGTGGCGCTCTACGACCTGCTGCACATGAGCCTGATGAACTCCGACAACGTCGCCACGCGGGTGCTGGCGCGAGAATCGGGGCTGCAGCCGCCCGAGTTCGTCGCCCGCATGAACGAGAAGGCGCGCGACCTCGGCCTGGGCCACACCCGCTTCGCCGAGACCACCGGCCTCGACAACCGCAACGTCTCCACCGCGGTGGACGTGGCCCGGCTGTTGCGGGCCGCGGCGGAGCACTACCTGATCCGCGAGGTGACGACGACACCGGACTACGTGTTCCTCGGCGAGTCCCCGGGGACCCGGCGCACGATCACGCACCGCCACCAGATCGTGAACACCAACCGGCTGCTGCGGAGCAACCGCTACGAGTTCTCGTGCAGCAAGACCGGCTTCATCAGCCAGTCCGGCTACTGCGTCGCCACCTGGGTGCGCGATCGCGGCCGCGACCTGATCACCGTCGTGCTGGGCGCGCCGACCAACGCCACGCGCTTCGCCGATGTCGTGCGCCTCGTGCAGCGGACGCAGACCGCCGACCTGCAACCCTGATCTCCATGGCCCGCCGCGAGCTCGCCGTCGCCCTGCTGACCGGGGTCGCGGCCGGATTCGCCAGCGGGCTGTTCGGGGTTGGCGGCGGCATCGTGCTGGTCCCGCTGCTCACCGCCGTACTGGGGCTGACCCAGCACCAGGCGCACGGCACCTCGCTCGCCGCCATCGGCGCCACCGCCATCGCCTCGCTCGTCGTCTACGGCCTGCACGGCCAGGTCGCGTGGGGCACGGCCCTGCTCGTCGGGCTGGCGAGCGTGCTGAGCGCCCGCCACGGCGCGCGGCTGGCCGCCCGCACCTCGACCCGCGACCTGCGCCGGGCCTTCGCGCTCCTGCTCGTGCTGGTGGCGCTGCGCCTGCTGTGGCGACCGCCGGCCGCGGCCGGCTCGCCCTTCTCGGCGCCGCTCGCGACCGCGGGCTTCGACCTGCTGCTGGGCGGCGCGGTCGGCCTGCTCTCGGGCTTCATGGGCGTCGGCGGCGGCGTGATCGCGGTGCCCGCCTTCACGCTGGTGCTGGGCATGACGCAGACTGCGGCGCAGGGCACATCGCTGGCCGTGATCCTCGTGACCGCCCCGGCCGGTGCGATCGAGCATCACCGGCACGGCAACGTCTGTCTGCGCCTCGTGCCGTGGCTCGCCCTCGGCGCGGCTCTCGGCGGCCCGGCGGCCGCCGGGCTCGTCCAGCGGTTGCCGCAGGTGTTGCTGGCGCGGGCCTTCGCGGTCTTCCTGCTGGCAAATGCCGTCCACCTCTGGCTGCGACAGGGTGGGAAGCCCCAGCCCGCTGCGCCCGCCCGAAACGGCTGAGGGCGCCGCACCAGCAACGAGCCATCGGAGCACGGGTTGCCGGTTCGTGCGTTTCCGGCACGTGTGTCGCCGAATGACCCAGCGTGTAACGCTTGAGTTACCAGCCATTCACGCGGTTTTCCGCCTTGCCAGCCGGCCCCGGGTCGCGTATCATTTTCTCTGGGTACAGGATTGAGGGGTTGCCAGAGAGCAACACCATAGGGGCCGCCCGTCCTCGTCACGGGCATGAGTTCACCGTGCAGACCTGGATCGCATCCCGAGTTCGCCTACGCACGGGGCAGGGTCGGGGTCTACACGACATCAGGGTCCACGCACCATAGGGAGAACCCCCGACATGCGTAAGACTGTTATCGCTCTCGTCGCCCTCGGTCTCGTCGTGGCGTCCTCGGCGTTTGCCGCGAACGCGGTCCGCATCAGCCAGGTGTACGGTGGCGGCGGCGCGACCACCGGCACCCCGTCGTACCAGCAGGACTACGTCGAGATCTTCAACTCCGGCGCCGCCACCGTGAACGTCGGCGGTTGGGCGATCGTGTACGGCTCCTCGACCGGCACCTGGAACAACGCCGGCGGCTCGTCCTACACCAGCAGCTTCGTGTTCCCGGCCGGTACGACGATCAAGCCCTGCGGCTACCTGCTCGTCGCCTTCAAGTGGAGCGGCTCGACCTATACGGGCACCGACCTCACCACCGTCGTGACGCCTGACTTCAACGTCACCGGCGCCGGCGGCGTCATTCCCTTCAGCATGTCGGGCACCAAGGGCAAGGTCATGCTCTCCACGACCTGCCCGGCGAATGCGGTGGCCTGCGGCTCCGAGGGTGTGACGGTTGTCGACAAGGTCGCCTACGGTTCCGGGGCCACCTGCTTCGAGACCGCTGCGGCCGCCGCGTTGACCACCACGACGGCTGCCGTGCGCAATGGCGGCGGCATGACGGACAACGACAACAACAGCACCGACTTCGCGGCCGTCACCAACCCGGTGCCGCACAGCGGCATCTCGGGCTACCGCAACCCCGACTGCCTGACCGTGCCGGCGACGACCGACACGTGGGGCCGGGTGAAGACCCTGTATCGGTAGTCTCGCAGCATTAGGCTTCGCGCACGAGGCCCCGCCCGGATGGGCGGGGCCTCGGCGTTGCTGACCGCCCGCTACTGCCCGAAGTGGAAGGGGCGGCCGGAGCGGTAGCAGGCGAGCTGCTGAGTGAAGCGCCCGACCGACAGCGAGTCGTGTTCCGCGTGCGCCAGTGCCACGGCGCGCGATCCCGCCTGCACCGCCTCGGGGAGGCGTCCGGCCTCGGCGTACGCCGCGGCCAGGGTGCTGTAGAGCACGGAGACCGGCTGCGGGCTGTGGTCCCGCGCCCGCTCCGCCAGCCGCACCGCCTCCGCGCCGTCGCGGTGCGCCGGGTCGGCGTGTGTGGCGCGGATCCATGCGATGTTGTTGAGCGCGTCGAGGTCGTTGACGTCCACCCGCAGCAGGATGCGGCCAGTGGCTGGGTCGAGATACCAGGTGGTTTC
>CAYNPF010000198.1:0-4817 GCA_964398895.1 uncultured bacterium | reverse complement strand
CTCTGCGGCCATCCCACATCCTCGGCTTGCGGTTCATGAATAGCCCGGGCTAGTCGTCCGGGGGACGGGTCCGGGCGCGGCTCAGGCCCCGAGCTGCTCGGGGTTCAGGCCCGCCAGCTCCGGCGGCACGAAGCGGCCGTCCTTGCGGATCAGCTCGTCGTCGAAGCGGACCTCGCCGCCTCCGTACTCGGGGCGCTGGATCAGCACCAGGTCCCAGTGGATCGCCGAGCGGTTGCCGTTGTCGGCGGCCGCGTAGGCCTGCCCCGGCGTGACGTGCAGGGAGCCGGCGATCTTCTCGTCGAACAGCGTGTCCCGCATCGGATGGAGGATGTGGGGGTTGAAGCCGAGCGAGAACTCCCCGACGTGACGGGCCCCCTCGTCGGTGTCCAGCAGCGCGTCGAGCTGGGGTTGCGGGTCGCCGGTGGCGCGCACGATGCGGCCGCCCTCGAACGTGAAGGTCACGCCGGTGAAGACGGTGCCTTGTTGCACCGATGGCGTGTTGTACCGGATCGTGCCCTCGACCGAGTCGAGGATCGGCGCCGTGTAGCACTCCCCGTCGGGCAGGTTGCGCCGTCCCTCGCAGGGCATCACGTTCATGCCCTGGATGCGGAAGCGCAGGTCGGTGCCGGGGCCGGTGATGTGGACGCGGTCGGTTCGGCTCATCCGCTCCCGCAGCGGCACGATCGCCTCGGCCATCCGGGCGTAGTCGAGGGTGCAGACGCGGTAGAAGAAGTCGGCGAACTGCTCGGTGCTCATCCCGGCGAGCTGGGCCAGCGCCGGCGTCGGATAGCGCAATACCACCCACTTGGTGTGGTTGACGCGCTGTTCGAGGTGCACCGGTTGCTGCAGCAGTCGGGCGTAGTCCTTCATCCGCTCCCGCGGGACATCGCTCAGTTCGGTGGCGTTGTCGGCGGCCCGCACGCCGATGTAGGCCTGCACCTTCTGCATGCGGAACATCTCGATGGCCGCCTGGAGCTGTACCTGCGCCTCGTTGCTGCCGATCAGCAACTGCCGAATCACGGCGTTGCTGCGCAGGGAGACGAGGGGCAGGCCGCCGACGCGCGTCGCCTCCTCGACGAGATCGAGCACCAGCCGGTCGTGCAGATCGAAGGCCTCGATGAGCACGGCCTCGCCGCGTTGCAGACGGATGGAGTGGTGGATGATCAGGTGGGCGAGGCGGGCGTCACGCGGGTCACGCATGTGGAGCCTCCGTGGGGGAGTGGTCTTGGAGGGCGGCATGCAGCCGGGCGCAGCATAGCATGCACGTCGCGCGCGCCGTCATTGGACCCGCGGGGCATGCGTTCGCTATACTGCGCCGCATTCCCCTTGAAGAACACCCGGCGGGTGGAGGAGGAGACCCATGGCGGATTGGGATGTCATCGCCAAGCAGCGGCTGACCGAGGACTGGGCCACGCTCCGCGCGGCCTACCTGCCGTTGAACCAGGCGATGCGCCGCACCGTGGAGTTCCTCGACAAGGACGCGGGGAGCTTCGCGGACGTGTTGGCGGTGGCGCGCGAGCGCCTCGACGGGACGCTGCGGAACCTGACGGCGCTCTGCGACCGGCGTTCCCCGTGGGTGCGGATCGAGGCCATTCGCAACCTGCGCGTGCTCGCCACGGGGCTCAAGGGCGCGGCGAACGACGATCCGCGCGCCCTGCTGCGCTTCCAGTTCGCGCTCGGCGAGCTGCTGACCAACGTCTGGAAGGACGCGCCGACCGACGCCCGCGTGGCCGAGAACCTGTCGCTCGAGGGCGAGTTGGAGTTCTGGTTCGGCTGCGACTGCTGCGCCGTGGGCACGCTCCGTCCCGCCGGGCCGGACGATCCACCCGACGTCACCCGCGGGCGCGAGGTGCGGATGGTGTGGGAGGTGGACGCGCTGTTCGCTTGGACGCTGGACGAGTTCGAGGACTACCTGGCCAGCGAGCGCTTCTCGCTGCCGAACACGTCACGCATCGCCGCCACCGAGGAGCTGGGGTTGCCGGTCGTGGACATCCCCTCGGAGTCGGTGCGTCGCAACAGCGAGCTGTTCGGCGGTCCCGGCGGCGGGCTGTTCGTCCCGCTCGATCTCAGGCACCTGGACCTGAGCTGATCCCGCGCCCTTCCGGGACGGACGCGGATCCCTTGGTCGCCTAGCTGCGGCGGGGGGACTTCTTCGCGGCGCTGGCCTTGGCGGCCTTCTTGCGCGCGGCCTTGCGGGCGTTCTTGCGGTGCAGCCGATGCTTGAAGGAAGTCATGTCGCTCCCGTGTCGTGGAGGGTCGAACGTACCGCTCGAAGCCGTGAATCTAGCGGAGAGGGCGGGCCGCCCGCAAGCGCCCCGGGACGGACGGAGCCCGGCTCGATCGAGCCGGGCTCCGTCGTCGGGGGAGCGGGGGGGTCAGGCGGCCTGCTGTTTGAGCACCCGCTGGGCCAGCGCATCGGCGCCGGGGCCGGCCTTGATCTCGGCCGCGGCCCCGACCAGCACGTAGACCCGCAGGTTGTTGGCCTGGCCGTCCGCCGGGAACATGAAGAAGCCCTCGCGCTCCGGCGAGTAGGAGAGGGAGTAGCCGCAGAGCAGCTCCCCGTCCTTGAACAGCACCGCCAGCTTCTTGCCCTGCGCGGTTTCGCCCGGAGCGGCGAGGAAGCCCTGCACGTCGCGACGGGTGGTGTCGCCGGCCAGGTCCCGCACGAAGAACACCGCCTTGAGCAGCCGCGTGCGCACCTCGGCGATCGGGCCGCCGTCGGCGGGCGTGATGTGGAAGAGCGGGCGGTTGGGGAAGAAGTCCTGCGTCGTGCCCTTGACCATGGTCCCGTTGCTGAGTCGGGCCACGACATGGTTGCGATCGGCCATCGGCCATTCCTCCTGGTTCCACGCGGGACGGTGGTCCGTCCCCGAGAGTCGGCGGTTCCTCCGGTCATCGGCCGGCGGGGTCGCGGACTTGAGCCCCGTCGCGACCGGGCGTCGCCAGTCGGCTTGCCGGGGCGGGACCGATGTGGCAGCGTTCCGGCGTCGCAGAAGACCGGCTGTCCGACCCGAGAGGAGTGGACCATGTCGAGAACGATGCTGCTGCTGGCGGTGTTCGCCGTCCTGACCCTGGCTGGCTGCGCCAGTGCGCCGCCGCCGGCCCCTCCCGCGCCCGCCGGGGCCGCCGTGACCACGCCGGCCACGCCCGCGCCCGCCGCGGTGGGGCCGAAGGAGATCACCACCTCCTCGGGGTTGCACTACACCGACCTGGTCGTCGGCAACGGCCCGCTGGCCGAGGACGGGATGAAGGTGTCCGTCCACTACACCGGCTGGCTGACCAACGGCACGAAGTTCGACAGCTCGCTGGATCGTGGTCAGCCCTTCAGCTTCGAGCTGGGCGCGAGCCAGGTGATCGTCGGCTGGGACGAGGGCGTCAAGGGCATGCGGGTCGGCGGCAAGCGCAAGCTGGTGATCCCGCCCGAGCTGGGCTACGGCGAGCGCGGGGCCGGCGGTGGCGTGATCCCGCCCAACGCCACGCTGGTCTTCGAGGTCGAGCTGCTGAACGTGGGCCGCTGATCCCGGAACGTCTCCGACGGCGCGCGGGTCGCTTCGGCCCGCGCGCCGCGGTCGTTCAATCGCGCAGGGCGACCCCGGAGCGCTCGAGGAAGGCGCGCGCCGGATCGCTGCCGACCAGCACGACCACCGCGTCGGCCGGCACCGTCTCGGCCGCTCCCTCCGGTGCTTCGAGCACGACCTCGCCGGGGCGCACCTCGAGCAGGCGGGTGACGAGGCGCAGCGTCACCGTCCCCCGGCCCGGGGCGCGGCGCGGCACGGCGCTGCGCGGCTGGCCGCGGCGGAAGGGCTCGGTGGGGGCGCCGGCCAGCAACTCGCTCAGGCGGGAGAGCGTGCGGAAGCGCGGACGGGTGAGCATCGCGCCGCGGTGCACCAGGGTGACCTCCGCGTCCGCGTCGGCCAGGGCGATGGCCGCCTCGGCGGCGGTCTGCCCGCCGCCCACCACGATCACGCGCTGGCCGGCGAAGTCCGCCGGGTCGTAGAGGCGGTGGAACACCTGCGGGAGCGATTCGCCCGGTACCCCGAGGCGCCCCGGGCACCCGCCGGCGCCGATGGCCACGACGACGCGCCGGGCCTCCAGCGCCTCGCCGTCCGAGATCACGACCCGCAGCCGGTGATCGGCACGCTCGACCCGCTCGGCGCGGGCGATGCGGACCTCGATCCCCGCGGCCTCCACCTCGCCGCGCAGCGCGGCGAGGCGTTCCTCGTCGTCCGCGGCCGGGGTCTCGGCCGGCGGGCTCCCCGCGGCGGCGACGCCGGCGAACGGCGCGTGCGCCTGCACGACCACGGCGCGCAGCCCGGCGCGGTGGGCCCCGAGGGCGGCGGCGAAGCCCGCGGCGCCACCACCGACCACGACCACGTCGGCAACGCCGGCGGGCGCGGGGGCGGCCCTCAGCCCGGGATCGGCGGCGAGGAAGTCCGCCACCGAGCGGCCGCTGGCGAGGGCCTCGGCCAGCGTCACGGCGCCGGCCAGCTCGCCGGCCACATGGAGCCCGGGCACGCTGGTCTCGCCGCCGGGGCCGAGGCGGGGTAGCGGGCCCACCGTGTCCGCCAGGCGGTAGCGGGGCAGCCAGCGGACGCAGCGCGCCCAGACGGCCAGGGACATGTCGCGGTTCTCCTCGTCGGTCCGCGCCCGGGACGGTCGCGGCCGCGCCGCCCCCGTTGCGGAGACTGCGGGGATGCTAGCCCGGGCTGTTCATGAATCGCAAGCCGAGGATGCGGGATGGCCGTGGATGACAAGGAGTACGGTGCGGCCGCGACGCGGGCACCCGCCGGGCACCCGCCGAAGGCGGGTCGCGGGTC
>CAYNPF010000197.1:0-4842 GCA_964398895.1 uncultured bacterium | reverse complement strand
GGCATCGAGCACGTGGCGCGGCAGGGCGTGGACCATCATCTGCAGCGCGGCCGCGGTGTCCCCCGCCACCACCAGTTCCATCGCCGTCCGCAGCTCCGGCGTCGGCCCGGGATCCAGCGTCATCTTCATTCTCTGCAGGTCGCGCCGCGCCCCGGCCGTGTCCCCCAGCGCCAGTCGCGGCCACGCCCGCCAGTAGGGCGCCGCGCTCGAGTCGGCCCCCCAGGTCGCCGGCAGCCCGAGCAGGTCCATCGCCACCTGCGGGTGGCCCGAGATCATCGCCGTCATCGCGAACGACTGGAGCAGCGGCGGATCCAGCTTCATCTCCTCCAGCACGTCGTTCTTCACCACGAAGGCCAGCGCCGGACCGCGCCGGTAGCGCTCGGCGCTGAACTGCATGAGGAAGTACGAGCGCAGGCTGCTGTCGCGGTAGGCCCAGCGCAGCAGCGGCCCGTCGGCGGTCTGGAAGGCGATGAAGCCGGGCAGCCCGCCGAAGAACAGCGTGCTGCGCGGCGGCAGCGTCGGGCGCAGGCGGCGCAACTGCTCGAGGTAGCGATGGCTCAGCGAGGCCCCGCGCTCCACGTAGTAGCGGTTTACGTGCGACTGCGTCGTCCACGCGCCCGGCGCGGTGATGAACTCGTCCAGCCGCCGCCCGTTCTCCGAGCCCCAGGCCAGCACCACCAGCACCACCAGCGTCAGCGCGCGCGACCGCGGCGCCAGCGCCGCGCCCAGCGCCAGGCCGAGCCCGCACAGCGCGAACAGGTAGTAGTAGGCGCTCCACGCCGTCGCCACCGCGGTGATCGGCACCATGCCCAGCACCGCCCAGGCGATCCCCAGCGCGACCGGCGACAGCGCGGGGCGTGTCGCTCCCGGCTCGCTCCGCTTCCCCTGCCCCGCCAGCGCCACCGCCAGCGCGGCCAACCCCAGCGGCACCAGCGCCGGCAGCGCGCTCAGGAAGCGCAGCTCGCCACCCCGACGCCACTCCCCGCCGACCGCCACCTGCGCCAGGTGCACCACGACCGCCACGATCCCGCCGGCGCTCCATGCCACCGCCTGCCGCGCCGAGGGATGCCGGGCCGCCACCGCCAGCCACAGCACCGCCCACGCCAGCGCCGCCAGCCCCAGCGGCCAGGCCCGCGCCAGGCTGCGGCGCCACGGCTCGTCGGCGCGCCGCGCCGCCAGCGCGGCCACCAGCGGCAGGAAGAGCACGGTCTCCTTCGAGAGCAACGCGACCAGAAACACCCCCGCCGCCGGCCAGCGCCGGCCGGCGAGGAAGAGCGCGAGCGCCGCCAGCGCGCCCACGAGCGCCAGCAGGTCCTGGCTACCCGAGGCCCATACCAGCGGCACGTCGGCGGCGTAGTGCAGGGCCACGAAGGCGGTGGCGATTGCTGCGGCCACGGTGCCGGCCAGCCGTCGCACCACGATGAAGAGCAGCGCCAGCGCCCCGAGGAAGAGCGCGAGGCTGGCGGCATGGAAGACCCATGCCGTCTCGCCCCCCACGCGCGTCAACAGCCAGAAGTACAACTGGCGGCCGATCGGGCGCACGAAGTTGCCGATCGGATCGGGCCCGGCGAGCACGCCCGGCAGGCTGCGATGCCGTACCTGGTCGAGGAAGACGAAGTCGTCGGCGAAGAACGGGGCCGACACGACGCGGGCCTGCAGCCACAGCGCGGCGGCGAGGACCAGCCCCAGCACGCCCGCCCACGGCAGCGTCGGCCACGGCCAAGCGGTGGCGGCCGCGGCGGGCCTTGCGCCGGCGCTCCCGGGGGGCTTCGGACCGGCGGCCGGGCGGGACGGCGATCGAGTCGCCGTCTGCGGGGACCTGCGGTGACGGGTCATGAAGCACGGAATCTAGCGCGGACGGCCCGGCGCGAAAAGCCCGCCGCGCCGCACGCGAGCCCCCCGGTCCCCGGGCGCGGCCAGCAGGACCCCGGGCGCGGCAGTCGGGTCCCGGGCGCGAGCGGCCGGGAGTCGTCGCACGCCACAAACGGAGGCGGCGGGCCGCTGGCCCGCCGCCTCGCTACCGCCACCACCGGGCTCGCGCCCGCGGGGTCAGGCCCCCAGCCGGACGCTCACGCGCACGCTGGGCGCCATCGCCCGCGCCACCAGGCGGACGTAGTCCACGCGCGCACCGTTGCGGAAGTCCATCAGGTCGTAGACGCCGCGCCGGTTCACGCGCTGCTGGAAGTCCACCACCTGCGTGCGCCCGTTGCTGAAGACGATCTCGGCGAAGTCGAGCTGCACCGGCCCGCCCAACTCGAGGTAGAGACCGCGCCCGCGGCCGTTGACGTCCAGCACCACGTCGGACCAGCCGTCCCACTTGCTCAGGACCTCGCTGTCCTCCCACGCCCAGTGCGCGTAGCGCGGCGGGGTCACGATCACTCCCCGCCAGATCACCGGGGCGGGCACGTAGACGAGGCGCCGCTCGATCGGCGCCGGGTGCCGCCGCACCACCACCACCGGACGCTCGCGGCGGATCGGGAAATCCGGACGCACGACCACCGGTCCACGCGGCGGCGCTGGACGGCCCACCGCTTCGCGGGGGCCCTGCGGCCCGCGCGTCTCGCCCTTGTAGCGCACGTCGTCGCGATCGTGTCCGCCGGAGCGCCCGGCCAGCGCCGCCGTCGGCACCAGCAGGGCGGCGATCAGGGTAAGCTGGATGATCCGCTTCATCGTGTCCTCCTTCGGTTGAGGGCCGAACCAACGCCCGACACGTTGAGCAGCGACCGTGCCACGAGCCCGCCGGGCACGTTTGCGCGCCCCGGTGAGCCCGGCTTGACCCGCACCTGACGGAACCGCACGCCCGCGGACACGTCGGCCACGCGAACGTGCACCGAACGGTACACGCCTGCCGTCCGCGAGCGCGGCGGCGTCACTTCGACTGTCGCGTCACCGCCGCAACCGGCGCCTCGAATGGCGCCCTCATCCGCCGCCACTCCGCCGCGTCAAACCCCACGCGCGCCGGCGGCACCCGCGCCTCCGCGAAGCGCAGCGTCGCGCGCGCACCGGCCGCGTCGCCGCGCTCGCGCTGCGCCTGCGCGAGCTGGAGCAGCACCGCCAGGTAGTTGCCGCCCATCGAACGTGACGCCTCGTCCATCGCCAGCGTCGTGTCGGCCACGCCCACGTAGCTCACCTGCTCGAGCAGCACGTGGCGCAGCCGCGCCAGGTCGAACACCGTCGGATCGCTGGTCGGCACCATGGTGTAGGCCATGCCCTCCAGCCGCAGGTACGGCCACAGCCAGGTCAGCAGCTGCGGCGAGACCGTGCACGCCACGCACACCGGCCGCCGCGCACAGCTCAGGCGCAGGATCTCCATGGTGGCGACGTCGTGGCCGAACAGCGTGCCCGAAGCGTGCAGCGTCAGGGCCGCGGGCGGCACCCGGCCCGGGCCGAGCCCCACCGGCGCCGCCGCGCCCCAAGGAATGGCGATCGCCGTGTCCGCGACCGTCACCGCCGACGGCGGCGCCGTGCCGCCGAACAGATCGCCGAGGCCCGCCACGTGGCGGCGCAGTTGCGGCACGTACCAGTCGGCGTTCAGCAACGGCAGGTTGATCACGCTGACGTCGGGCCGCACGTGGTCCACGAGCTGCAGGTACCAGAGCGGGAACGTGTCGTTGTCCCCGTTGGTCAGCAGGATGGCTCGCGGCGGCAGCGACTCGAGCACGTCGCGGCTGTAGGCATCGGCGAAGCGCACGCGGGACAGATCGCAGGCGTGGCGGTTGGCCAGCCAGGCATCCAGCGGCACCAGGCAGAGCAGCAGTCCCACCAGCGGCACCAGCGCCCGCCGCGACGCTCCCGGCACGCGCGCCGCCGTCTGCAGCAGCGCCGCTGCGCCCACGCCCAGCAGCGGCGCGAGCAGCACCAGCGAGGGCAGATAGTGGCGGTCCATGCCACGGAAGTAGTTGGCCGGCAGATTGAAGTAGACCACCGCGCCCAGGCTGGCGCAGAGGAAGAAGACCAGCAGCCCCAGCGTGCGGCGCGGCTCGCGGCGCAGCGCCACCAGCCAGCCGCCCAGCACCAGCAGCGTCGGCAGGATCCCGAACAGGCGGCCGGCCCCGCTCGGCGCGAGGTTCTGCCGCAGGAATCGCACGTAGTCGGCGAGTTGCACGCGCAGGAAGTCCGCCTTGCGCGGCAGGACGTCGAAGAGGAACCCGCCGCCGTGCATCTTCAGCGAGACGTAGGCCCAGAATGTCGCCAGACTGCGCGGCTCGCCGAGGTCCACCATCGGATCGCGCAGCGACAGCGGGATCACCAGCAGGTGGAACGCCAGGCCCAGCCCGAGCCCCGCCACCGCGGCCAGCCAGGCCCGCCCGCTCAGCCAGAGCCGTGGGCGGCGCAGCGTCACCCACACCAGCACCGCCGGCAGCAGCAGCGCGTTCGTGCGGTGCACGCTGAAGTCGAGCCCGAACAGCAGGAAGAGCAGCAGGAGCCACGGCAGCGCCGCGCCGTGCCCGGCCCGGCGCCACCAGGCCAGCGCCGCGGCGAGGATGAAGGTGGTGAACACCGCGGTCAGGATGTAGGGTGTGAACTGCACCGCGTGCGTCCAGATCGAGAGGCTGAAGGCCAGCGTCAGCCCGGCGACCGCGCCGGCCACCAGCGCCGCCGCGGACGGCCGCCGCGATTCCCCCGTGGCCAGGCCGATGCCCAGGCGCGTGACCATTGCCACCGTGACCGCGGCGATCAGCCCCGCCAGCAGGTTCACGCGGAAGGCCGCCGGCTGCGCGAACGGGACGCGGCTCACCAGCCAGCCCAGCAACGTCAACAGCAGCGAGCCCGGCGGCGCGCCCACGCCCAGCGTGCAGGCGAAGAGCGGGTACTGGCTCCCCTCCCACCAGGTGATCGTGC
>CAYNPF010000196.1:0-4846 GCA_964398895.1 uncultured bacterium | reverse complement strand
GGCGACGCTCGACGGCCGCGCGCTCCATCGTCTCCTTGACCTCCTTCACCCCCGAGAGCACGGCGCTGAAGGCGACGAAGGGCACGCCGGCGGTGGTGGCGATCAACCGGGCGATCGTCGTCTTGCCCGTGCCCGGCGGCCCCCACAGCACGACCGACGACAGGTGTCGGCCGTCGCGCATCAACGCCAGCGGCGAGCCGGGCGTGAAGAGCTGCGGCTGGCCCACCAGCTCGGCGAACGAGCGCGGGCGCATCCGTGCCGCCAGCGGCGCCATCGGCCCCGGCGTCTCCCCGGGTGCGCCCGCGTTCCCGCCGCCGGCGGGCGGCGGCGGCGAGCCGAACAGGTCGCCGCTCACGCGCGCCCCTCTTCGTCCGGACCGCGCTCCCCGGATCCGGCGCCCACGCCGCCGAACAGCGGTCCGAGTTCCCCGGCCGGCCGCGGATGCCGCGCGGTCCAGGCGAGGATGGCCTGCGCCGCCTCCTCGACCGTCACCGGGCGGCCCAGCGACACCCCCTGCTCCTCGAGGCGCTGGAACAGCTCGGCCAGCACCGGGGGCTCGACGTTGCTGCGCCGCAGCAGGCCGGGATCGCGGAAGATCTCGCGCGGCGGACCCTGGGCGGCGATCTCGCCGCCGCGCACCAGCACGTAGACCCGGTCGGCCATGATCGGGATGACGTTGATGTCGTGGGTGGCCATCACCAGCGACACGCCCTGCTCGCGGTGCAGCCGGTTCAGCAGGCTCACCAGGTCGCTGCGCGACGTGGGATCGAGCCCCTCGAACGGTTCGTCGAGCAGCAGCAGCTCCGGCTCGAGCACCAGGGCGCCGGCCAGCGCCACCTTGCGCTTCTCGCCCCCCGAGAGGTGGTGGCAGACCTTGTGGCGCAGGTGGGTGATGCCGACGCGCTCCAGCGCCGCCGCCACCAGGCGCTCGACCTCCGTCGGCGAGTAGCCGTAGGAGCGCGGCGAGAACGAGACGTCGTCCCACACGGTCGGGGCGATGATCTGCTCGTCCACGTCCTGCAGCAGCACGCCGATGCGCTCGCGGATGCGGTTGTAGTGCCGGGCCGGGTTGACGCCGAAGACGCTCACCTCGCCCTCGGCCGGCTCCAGCAGCCCGAGGATGTGGAACAGCAGCGTCGTCTTGCCGCAGCCGTTGGGACCGACCACCACCACCCGCTCGCCGGGTCGGGCCTCGAAGTCGAGCCCGCAGAGATGGACCTGGGTGCGGTCGGGATAGACGTGGCGCACGCAGGAGACGCGGACAATGGGCTCGCTCACGGACGCCTCCACAGCAGCAGGGCCCCCGCCGCGACCACTCCACCCGCCGCCGCCACCAGCCAGTCCGCATGCGAGCCCTCGCGCCAGTGACGGCAGCCGCAGATGCGACCGCTGTGACCGCGCAGCAGCATGGCGGCGTACAGACGCTGGCTGCGCTCGAAGCCGTAGAGCACCATGGTGGCGAACCCCTCGCCGGCCAGCGTCAGCCGCCGGCGCGCCGGCCCGGTGGTGCCGCCGCGCAGTCGCAGCGCGCGCCACAGCCCGCCGGTGCGCTCCATCAGCCCGAACAGGGCCCGGTAGGTGAGGAACAGCCCGTCCCCCACGCTGCGCGGCAGCACGCGCGAGAGCGGCGTGAACAGGTTCGGGTAGGGCGTCGTGCCCACCAGCCACACCGCGGCGAGGCTGGCGATCAACGGGCGCAGCAGCAGCCGCGCCGGCGTGGCGAACGTGCCGTCCCAGCGCGCCAGCACGAAGAGCAGGCTGAAGGCGATCGGGTAGCCGGAGGCGGCGAGCGAGAGCCGCCAGGGCAGCCGCCCGGTCGCCACCAGCACCCAGGTGACCGCGTAGAGCGCGGCCAGCAGGAGCAGCGACGGGCTGAACACCGCCAGCAGCACGAGGGCGGCGACGAGCAGCATCTTCGAGAGCGCGCTGGCGTGGTGCCACGGCGTGCGCCCGGCGCTGGCCAGGTAGTCGATCTGCGCCAGCGTGTTGATCACGGCTCCGCCTTCGGCGACGTCCCGCCGCCCGGCAGCAGATCGGGCCGCACGCGCCCGATGAAGCGGGCCACGCCCCAGGCCACCGCGGACTCGACCAGGATGCCGGCCAGCCACAGTGGGAAGGCCACGCCCGCCGCCAGCCGCACGCGGTCCTGCTGCGTGCCCAGCACGTGCAGCGCCCCCACCATGACCACGAGCCACATGGCCCCGGCGACCGTCTGCGCCACGAGCGTCGCCCCGGTCATGGCCACCACGGCGGACCCGCGGCGCGCCAGCAGGCCGTAGACCGGGCGGGCCAGGGCGGCGCCGGATCCCAGCACGAGGGCATTGAGGCCGATCACCGTGAAGCCGCCGTGCCCCAGCAGCGCGAGGATGGCGTTGACGACGAACACGGCCTGGAAGGCGGCGGCCGGGCCGAGCAGCACGCCCACGGGCCCCACCAGCGACAGGTGGTACTCGAAGGGCCCGAGCGGCAGCTCGACCGCCATCACCGCCAGCATGAGCGCGCCGAGCGCCCCCTGGTAGGCGAGGTCCTGCGGCGATCGGCGCCGCAGCGTCCAGGCGGTCAGCCCGAGCAGCAGCAGCGCCAGCGCCAGCCCCGGCCCCCAGAGGACCAGCGGCAGCACGCCGTCGGGGATGTGCAGGTGCGACATCTACTGGGCCCAGGCCAGCACGGCGCCCGTCGCACGGGCCCCGGCGGCCGTCAGCGTCTCGAGGCAGGCCTCGAGCGTCGCCCCGGTGGTGAGCACGTCGTCCACGATCAGGATCCTCCGCCCCCGCCATCGCCGCGGCTCGTTCGCGCGGAACGCCCCGGCCAGATTGCGCCGCCGCCGCGCCGGATCGAGCCGTGCCTGCGCCGGCGTGGCCCGCTCGCGGCGGAGCACGTCCTCCAGCGCCGGCACGCCCAGCCGGTCCGCCACCGTCTCCGCCAGCCGCCAGGCCTGATTGTAGCCCCGCTCGCGCCGCCGCGCCGCGTGCAGCGGCACCGCGGTCACCAGGTCGGGCACCGGCCGCGGCGGCACCGAGCGCGCCAGCCGCTCGCCCAGGGCCTCCGCGAGGCCCGGCCGCTGACCGTACTTGAGGGCGTGGACCAGCAGCGCGGCCCGCTCATCGTAGACGAGGGCGGCCCAGACGCGCGAATGCGGGTGACGCCCGCAGGCGACCGGCTCGGCCCCCTCCCGCAGGCAGCGCGCGCACAGCGGGAAGGACAGCACCGGGATCGTCGCCCAGCACGCTTCGCACAGGAGCCGCGCCGCGTCCGCGGGCGCGCCGCAGCCGGGGCAGCGTTGCGGCAGCGCGAACTCCTCCAGCTCGCCGAGCCGGCGGCCCGGGTGGCGCCACAGCGCGGCCAGGTTCATCGGGGCCACCCCACGGCGGCCGCGAGCGGCTCGATCGGCACCGCGCGGCCCGTCCAGCGCTCGAGCGAGCGTCGGGCCTGGAAGACGAGCGGGCCGAGTCCGTCCACGGCGACGAGTCCCGCCGCGCGCGCCGCGCGCACCCAGGGCGTGGGATCGGCGCCGTAGACCAGGTCCACGATCCGCGCCCGCGACGGGATCCGTTCGATCGCGAGCGGACCGGCGTCGTCGGCGATCGGGGTGGCGTTCACCAACAGTTCGGCCTCGCGCAGCGCCTCGTCGGCCTCGGCGCCGGCCCAGGGCAGCAGGCGGGCCCCGGGAATCCCCGCCCAGTCCGCGGCCTCCGGCCGGCGCGCCCACGCCGTCACCCGCGCTCCGGCGCCCACGAGCGCCAGCGCCAGGCTGCGCGCCGCGCCGCCCGCCCCCAACAGCACCACGCGCCGCCCGTCGGCCTCCACCTCCAGCGCCCGCAGCAGGTCGAGGAAGCCGTCGCCGTCGGTGGTCTCCCCGCGCACCGCATCGTCGTCGAAGCACACGGTGTTCACCGAGCGGGCCGCGCGGGCCGCGTCGCTCGCGGCGTCGAGGTGCGCGAGGGCGACCTGCTTCAGGGGGTGGGTGAGGTTGACGCCGCGCCAGCCTGCTTCGCGCAGCCGGGCCAAGTCCCCGCCGAGCGCCGCCGCCGTCACGCGCCGCGCCTGCGACTCGCCGGACAGGCCGAGGGCGGCCAGCCCCGCCCGGTGCAGGATCGGCGAGAGCGTGAACGCGAGCGGGTCCCCGAGCACCGCGAGCCGCATGGCCCGCTCACCTCGCAGCGGGGCCGGGGTCCGGAACGGGTCGGGCGCGGCGGCGCAGCCGCAGGATCATGAGCAGCGAGAAGAGCACGGCGGCCACGCTGGTGACCTGGCTCTCGGTGATGGGCACCGGTCCGGCCATGGCGATGACGGCACTCTCCTCGTAGGCGCGGGTGAGGTCGAGCGGGATGCGGACCAGCGCGAGCAGCGCGATCACGCCCCAGAACAGCGTGCCGGGCACGTGCGACCGGCGGCGGAGCCCCCAGCCCAGCAGGAACACCGCCAGGCCCGCGGCCGAGAAGTAGAGCTGCGAGGGGTGCAGCGGCACCTGCCCGTAGGCCAGCGCGGCGAACGAGTCGGGCGGGAAGACCACGCCCCAGGGAGCGCCGGTGGGGCGCCCGTAGCAGCAACCGTTCAGGAAGCAGCCCACGCGCCCGAAGGCGGTGCCGAGGGCGATCGAGGGCGCCAGCGCGTCCGCGGTCGTCCAGCGCGGCAGCTTCAGCAGCGGGGCCGCCAGCACGCCGACCGCGATCCCGGCGACGATGCCGCCGTAGAGGGTGAGGCCGCCCTGCCAGAGCGAGAGCACGCTCAGGTAGCTGCCGCGGAACTCCTCGATGTGCTCGAGCACGTAGAGCGCCCGCGCCCCCAGCACGCCCGCCACCAGGACGACGAGGATCAGGTTCACCAGGCGGTCCTCGTCGAGGCG
>CAYNPF010000195.1:0-4891 GCA_964398895.1 uncultured bacterium | reverse complement strand
CCGTGCTGGAACGGGCTCATCGTGCCCGGATCCACGTTCAGGTAGGGATCGAGCTTCTGCAGGGTGACGCGCAGCCCCCGCGCCTTGAGCAGCAGCCCCAGCGAGGCGGCCGCGATCCCCTTGCCCAGCGAGGAGACGACGCCACCGGTGACCACGATGTACTTGGGCATGTCCTTCCCCTCTCCTGGCCCGACACCCGCGTTCGAACGCACGACATGCCCGCCGCGATCGCCCCCAAAGCGACACGCCGCACCAGACGCAGGCGGCGCCCGGAGCGGCGGCGATGGGAAGCCCGTGCGTCCCCGGCACGGGGCGCCAAGGTAGCACACAGGGCGCGACGCGGCGAGGTCCGCGATGCGGCGTCGTTCCCGCCCCCTCCCGGCGCGGGTGAGGCCCGCTCCGCGCCGCTGCCCCCCCCCGGCCCGGAGGCGGGACCGGCCCGCCCCGCTCAGTCGCGGGGGCCGCGCCGCTCCAGCGCCGCCAGTTGCGCCGGCGTGTCCACGCCGGCGAACGGCCGCTCGCCGAGCACGACCCGGATGCGCACGCCGCGCTCGAGCGCGCGCAACTGCTCCAGCTTCTCGGCCCGCTCCAGCGTGCCCGGCGGCCACGCGGCGAACTCGAGCAGCAGGTCGCGCCGGAAGGCGTACACGCCGGCGTGGCGCAGCGCCGGACCGCCCTGCGAGGCGCCGGCGAGGTCCGCCCGGCTGAAGTAGAGCGCGAAGCCGGCGGCGTCCACCACCACCTTGACCACCTCGGGGCGTGCCAGCCGCGCGGCGTCCGGCTCGTGGTGGGCGATGGTGCCCATGCGCAGCGACGGTTCGGCGCGCATCGCCTCCACCAGTCGCGTGACCGCACCGCTCTCCAGCTCGGGCTCGTCGCCCTGCAGGTTCAGCACGATCCCCGCGTCGGGCCGCTGCCGCGCCACCTCGGCCACGCGGTCGGTGCCGCTGGCGCAGGCCGCCGAGGTCATCTCGACCGCGGCGCCGAAGCCGCGCGCCGCCGTGGCGATGCGTTCGTCGTCGGTCGCGACCAGGAGTTCGTCGATCCCGCGGGCGGCGCACGCGCGCTCCCAGACGTGCTGCAGCATCGGCCGGCCCCACAGCACGGCCAGCGGCTTGCCGGGGAAACGCGTGGCCGCGTAGCGGGCGGGGATGACGGCGAGGACGCTGTCGCTCATGCGGTGACTCCGAATCGGCGGGGCGGCAAGCGCAGGTGGACGGGGTGACGGCACGGGTTCGCGTGACCACCGGGACGATGCGCTCGGCCCACGATCCCGCTCCCGTTCGGCGGAGCAGGCTAGCACAGCGCCCGGTCCCTCCCAACGCCGCCGCCCCGCCCCGGAGAACCGGAGCGGGGCGGCGCAGAGTCCGGGACAACCTACTCCTTCGCGGCCTCCGCCAGCGGGAGGACGTGCACCTTGCGGCGCACGAACTTCACGTGGCCGTCCACCATGGCGAACAGGGTGTCGTCCTTGCCGATGCCCACGTTCTGGCCGGGGAAGAACTTCGTGCCGCGCTGCCGCACGATGATCCCGCCGGAGCGGATGCGCTCGCCGCCGAAGCGCTTCACGCCGAGGCGCTGCGCGTTCGACTCGCGGTTGTTGCGGGACGAGGACTGACCTTTCTTGTGTGCCATGACGTCTCCTAGCGCTGGATGCCGGTCACGCGCAGGCGCGTGAGGTCGTCGCGGTAGCCGCGCCGCTTCCGGTAGTCGTTCCGGCGCTTGTACTTGAAGATGCGGATCTTGGGGCCGCGGAAGTGCTCGAGGACCTCGGCAGTCAGGCTGGCCCCCGGGACGTAGGGCTGTCCGACCGAGATCGAATCGCCGTCGGCGACGAGCAGCACCTTGTCGAAGGTGAGCTTGGCGCCGGGCTCACCGGTCAACCGCGCGACCTGGATCTCGGTCTCGGGCTCGACACGGGTCTGGATACCGTTGATGTTCACGATCGCGTACATCGCTCGACTGTCTCCTGGAGACGCGGGCCGCGCGGACGACGGGTTCCCGTCGAAGGCCCGCGGACACACGAAGAGGCGCCCCGACAAGGGCGCGAAGCGCTCTTTTGTACCATGCCGGGTCGCCGCCGGTCAAGGCGGCGGGCGCCCCGGCCCTCCCCTGACGGCCAGGGCCGTGCCTAGCCCGGGCTATTCATGAACCGCAAGCCGAGGATGTGGGATGGCCGCAGAGGACAAGGAGTACGGCGTGGCCGCGACGCAGTCGGGGTCTGGCACCCCGTCGAGGAGCGGCCACGTCGCACGACGCCGTCATCTGCGGCCAGACCGCGTCCGCAGGCGCGGGCTCATGAAATAGTCCGGGCTAGGCTCCCGGCATGTTGCCCACGACCTCCTTGGTGAGGTCCCGCTTGCCGCCGCCGCCGAAGACCTTCATCTCGCCGCGGCGCAGCTGGGGATCGTCCTTGAGGTCCACCTGGATCTTGAAGCGCTTCTCCAGCTCGGCGAAGCGCCGCGCCTCCTGCTCGACGAAGAACAGGGCGATCTCCGGCGCCACCTTCACGGTGATGCGCCGCTCGCCCCCCATCGAGGCCACACGGCGCATGGCGCGTTCGAGCCGGGCCAGCATGGTCTCGGGCGAGGCCACCTTGCCCAGACCGCCGCAGTGCGGGCAGTCCTCGGTGTAGTAGTGGAGCAGGCTGGAGCGCTCGCGCTGACGCGTCATCTCCACCAGGCCCAGGTCGGAGACCGCGAAGGCGCGGGTGCGGGCGCGGTCGTTGCGGAGCTGGCTGCGCAGCTCGTCCAGCACGGCGCGCTTGTTCGCCTCGACCTCCATGTCGATGAAGTCAATGACGATGATGCCGCCGATGTCGCGCAGCCGGAGCTGGCGCGGGATCTCGCGGGCCGCCTCGACGTTGGTGCGGAGGATCGTCTCCTCCTGGTTCTTCTTGCCGGTGAAGCGGCCGGTGTTCACGTCAATGGCCACCAGCGCCTCGGCGTGGTCGATGCAGATGTAGCCGCCCTTCTTCAGCCACACCTTGCGTTCGAAGGTCTTCTCGATCTGCGGCTCGATCGCGTAGTGGTCGAAGATCGGCAGCTGGCCCTTGTAGAGCTTGACCCGGTCGCGCAGCTCGGGCGAGACCGCCTTGAGGTAGGCCTGGATCTCGGCGAAGGAGTCCTTGTCGTCGATGACCACCTCGTCCACCTCGTCGGTGAAGAGGTCGCGGATCAGCCCGGCGGTCATCTCCAGCTCGCGGTGCACCAGGGCCGGGGCGTGCACCCCGGCGGCCTTGCGGTCGATCTTCTGCCAGATCTTGATCAGGTGCTTCACGTCGGCGGCGAACTCCGGATCGCCCTTGCCCTCGCCGGCGGTACGGGCGATCAGCCCCACGCCCTTCGGCCGCAGATCCTGGATGATGGCCTTGATACGCTGCCGCTCACCGCGGTCCTCGATGCGGCGCGAGACACCGACGTGGTCCACGCCCGGCATCAGCACGCAGAAGCGCCCGGGCAGGCTCACCTGCTGGGTGATCCGCGGGCCCTTGGTACCGATGGACTCCTTGGTGATCTGGACCAGCACCTCCTGGCCCTTCTTCAGGTGGTCCTCGATGCGGGGCGCGGCGGCGCGACGCCGCCGTCCGCCGCGCTCACCGGCCTCCTCGACGTCGGAGAGGTCCTCGAGCGAGGCCAGGTTCTCGGCCAGGTCGGACGCGTGCAGGAACCCGGTCTTGGGCAGCCCGAGGTCCACGAAGGCGGACTGCATCCCGGGCAGGACGGCGTTGACCCGGCCCTTGTAGATGTCGCCCACGCTGCGCCGCTGCTCGGCGCGCTCGACGCGCAGCTCGGCCAGGTCCCCGTCCTCGAGGATGGCGATCCGCGTCTCGTACGAATCGGCGTTGATGATGATCTGCTGGTTCACGGCGTCTCTCGTGAGGCGGCCCGTCGGGGCCGGCCTCCGTTCGCGGACCCACGCGGTCGCCGGCTCACGTCCGGACTCCCAGCAGCTCGAGCGCCTCCAACCGTCGGCCGTTCACCACCGCCCACAGGCACGTCCGCTCGATGTCCACGGTGCGGACGTCCGCATCCGGGAAGAGCAGGGCGACGAGATCGTCGGGGCGGACCTGCGCGCGCGGGATGAAGCGCGCGTGCACGTCCAGCGCCACCGGCGATTCGTCGTCCGACGGCTCGAGGGCGACGAGCGAGGCTCGGGCGTCGAACTCGCGGATCCGGCCCTCGCTCTGCCGGCGCACGATCAGGTGCTCCGGTGCCAGCAGCCCGGCGATGCGCGTCTCGAGTTCGGCGCGCAGGCGTTCCGGCGCGAGGCCGGCCTCCGCGAGGAACCCGTCCGGGAAGCGAACCCGGCACGACGCGCCCTCGAGCTGACTCATGAGCGAAGGCGTCTGGAACAGGATGGGCCGATAGGCCAGCACCCGGAGATCCCCCGGCAGCACGGCGTTGAGTCTCTCCGCGAGATCCACGCCGGGCGGACGGGCGAACTCCAGGTCGAGGACCTCGGCCCGGGAACGGTAGCCCAGGGGCAACGGCGGCCCGAACGACATCCGGATGTGAGGATGGTGTCCCTGGGAGAAAGCCAGCGGGAGCCCCGAGCGGCGCAGGGTCCGCTCCCACGTACGCAACAGGTCGAGATGCGAGGTGAAGCGCACCCCGGCCCCCTTCTCGAAACGGATGCGGAATCTCGTGCTGGAACCGACACCGGTCGCCGTCCCGCCCCGCGGGCGCGGCCCCGCCACCGTCAGAACGCCACCATGCCCTGGCTCCTGCTCTTCGCCTCCATCGTCGCGGAAGTCGTCGCCACCTCGCTGCTGAAATCCACCGCGGGCTTCACCCGCCTGGGGCCGTCGGTGGTGGTGGTGCTCACCTACGGGGCAGCCTTCGTGCTGCTGTCCCACTGCCTCAAGAAGATCCCGGTCGGCGTCGTGTAT
>CAYNPF010000194.1:0-4892 GCA_964398895.1 uncultured bacterium | reverse complement strand
AGTCGGCGCGCACCGAGAGCGCCGAGCCGACGCCCATCGCCAGGTTGGTCCAGCCGACCAGCACCAGCGTGTCCTGCTTCTGCGTCATCAGGCCCTGCAGCGCCGCCGCCACCGTGCTCGCCGCCGGCACTTCGGCCCCGGGCGCGTCCACGGTGAAGACCGCGTCCGCCAGCCCCAACCCCGCCGTGACCGCGCCGGCCCCGGGGCCGACCACCGCCACGTGCAGCGGGGCCTGCAGCTCGTCAGCGAGCTTGCGGCCCGCGCCCAGCATCTCGTACGTGATGTCCGCGATCTCGCCCTTGAGGTGCTCCGCCAGGATCAGGATCCCGTTTGCCATGGTCGTCACCCCCTAGATCAGGCTCTGGTTCGCGAGCAGGTCCACGAGGCGGTCCGCCACCTCTTCCGGCGAGCCCTCGATCATCTCGGCCCGGCCGGCGGCTTCCGGCTTGTACATCTTCTCGATGGCCACGCGGGCCGGCGCCTCGGGCGCGACGTCCACGGTCTCGAGCGTCGAGGACTTCATTGCCGCGCGCACCTTGGCAATGGGCACGTAGCGCGGCGGCTTCTCGGCCGACTGGATGCCGAGCACCGCCGGCATCGGCACGGCGAACTCGCCGCGCAGGCCGCCGGCGAACTCCTTGGTGACCTTCACCCCGGCCCCGTCGGGCACCACGCCGGTGACGACGCCGATGTAGGGCACGCCGAGCTGGTCGGCGAGGAAGGGCCCGATCTCGCCCTCGAGATCGTCCATCGCCTGACTGCGCAGCAGGATCAGCGTGTCGGCCGGCAACGGATCGCCCTGCTGCTTGAGGAAGGCCGCGAACAGGCGAGCCGCCGCGAGGCTCAGCACGCCCGCGAGGTCCCCGGCGAGCTTGGCGACCCGGTCGGCGCCCTTGGCGTAGGCCATGAAGAGCGCCTCGTCCAGCTCGGGAGCGTCCATGGCGACGACGGTCACCTTGCCGCCGTGCGCCTCCTTGAGCAGGAGGGCCTGTTCGAGCGCGTGCTCGTCGGCGTCACCCAGCTTGAAGCGCAGCCATTCGGCGTCCAGCGCCTTGCCGTCCGTGGCGACCGACAACTCCTCGACTGTGTCCGGAACCGTCTTGAGCAGGACGAACAGGTTCATGGTTCGATGCCTCGCTGTTGGCGATCCTTCGGGGTCGTGACGCGTCGAAAGGCCCGCATCGGGGTTTCCAGTTGCGCCCTCCAAGGGAGGACCTGGGTCACACACAACGAAGCGACGGCTCGCCCTTCCGGGCCGTCGTGGATTTCACGACCAGGTACTCGGGAACCGGGAGCACACAATAGCAGGGTGCGGCCTGCCACCGAACTCACCACGAAGCCGGCCGGCCGACCGCTCCGGCCGACAACCCTCGAGCCACCCCCTGGTGACCCGTACCGCCAAGCGTGACAACGACTCTTGGGCCGTGTTCTGCATGGAGGGTGCCAAGCCCCAACGCGGTCACGGAGGCCATGTTGTGCCGCCTTCGTAGCGCCGGATTTCGATCCCGGAGCAGCCTCGTGCGGAGGCCTCGGAAGCTGGCTTCGACCGTCTGGAGGACACTCCAGACGCCAGAACAGCCAATAATCCGACGACCGCGCAGTCCAATAATGGGGTCACGAGTATTCAGCCGACGTATTTTCAATGAGTTACCTTTGCGACTGCACACGCTGGCGGCCCCATCCGCACGCCGGACCGGGCACGTCGGTGGTCGCACCTGACGCGACAGACACACTGACAGACCGGGCCGAGGTGGTCACCCACCATCGTCCCGGCAGCCTGACGGCACTGACAGGCCTGACAGCCCCGGACCGCCTTCCGGCGCTGAACGGCGACTCGATCCCGGGTCGCTCGGCCGTCCCCCGGAGCCGCGGGCGACGAAGGCGCGGGCGCCGGCCGACTGGCGCCGCGGGGTCGGGACACGGATACTGCGCTGGAATGAGCGGCGTCGTCGCGGAGACGACGCGATCACATGGGGGTGGACATGGCATTGGAATTCGGGCCGCGTCGGGGGCGCTACGTCTCCCTGCCCGACGCGACGCGTGGTCAGGCACCGGCGCTACCGCCGCAGGAGCTGGAGCAGTTCGAGGCCCTGGACCTCATCTATCGCTCGCTCTGCGCGGTTCTCTACAACTACGTTCCCCTGTCGGGGCACCCGGGGGGATCCATCTCCTCCGGTCGGTTCGTGGCGGGGATCCTCTTCGACGCCATGGACTACGACGTCTCGCAGCCGGACCGCGGCGATGCCGACCTCGTCTCGTACGCCGCCGGTCACAAGGCCCTGGGCCTGTACGCCATGTGGGCCCTGCGCAACGAGGTGATGCGCCTCGGCGCCCCCGAATTGCTGCCGCGGGAGGTGAAGCACCAGCTCCGGATCGAGGACCTGCTCGGCTTCCGCCGCAACCCCGCCAGCCGGACCCCGCTGTTCGTGGAATTCGGCGCCAAGGCCCTCGACGGGCACCCCACGCCGGGCACGCCTTTCATCCGGCTGTCCACCGGCGCCTCGGGCATCGGCTTCGCCGCCTCGATCGGCCTGGCCATCGGCGCCCGCGACACCTATGGGCCGGGCGCGCCCCGCGTGCACGTCGTCGAGGGCGAGGGCGGCCTGACCCCCGGCCGCATCGCCGAGGCGATGGCCGCCGCCGGCACGGCCTCGCTGGACAACGCGGTCCTGCACCTCGACTGGAACCAGGCCTCGATTGACTCGAACCAGGTCTGCCGCGAGGGCGCGAAGCCCGGCGACTACGTGCAGTGGGAGCCGGCCGAGCTGGCCTACCTGCACGACTGGAACGTGGTCTACGTGCCCGATGGCAAGGACTTCCAGCAGGTGATCGCCGCCCAGCGGCTCGCCGCGGGCCTCGGCGGCACCCAGCCGACCGCCATCGTCTACCGCACGATCAAGGGCTGGCAGTACGGCATCGAGGGCCGTGCCTCGCACGGCGCCGGGCACCCCCTGTGCTCCGACGGCTTCTACCAGGCGCTCACCCCGCTGCTCGGCGACGCCGCGCGGGCGCTGCCCTGCTGCAAGGGCCTGGACCAGGCGCGCTGCAACGGCCCCGACGGGCCGGCGGTGGTCGAGGCCTGCTACTGGGACGCGCTGCAGGTCATCCGGCGCGAGATCGAGAAGCGCCCGGCCATGGTCGAGCACTTCGCCGCCCGGCTGCGGGCCGCGCGCCGGCGCCTCGACGCGCGGGGGCGGACGCCGCGCCCCGGGGCCCCGCGGCTCGAGGCCGTCTACGAGACGCTGGCGCAGACCGGTACGACGACGCCGGAGCCGCTGCGGCTGGCGCCCGGCACCAGCACGACGCTGCGCAACGAGCTGGGACGCGCGCTCCATCACCTGAACCGGGCCAGCGGCGGCGCGGTGCTGGTCTCCGCCGCCGACCTGCTCGGCTCGACCAGCGTGAACAAGGTGGTCGAGGGCTTCCCCGCCGGCTACTGGAACGCGGCCGGGAACCCCGAGTCGCGCACGCTGGCCATCGGCGGCATCTGCGAGGACGGCATCAGCGGCGTCGTCACCGGCCTGAGCGCCTACGGCCAGCACATCGGCGTGGGCTCGTCCTACGCGGCCTTCCTCGCCCCGCTCGGTCACATCGCCGCCCGCCTGCACGCCATCGGCAACCAGGCGCGCCACGCCGTGGACGGCGGGCCCTTCCGCACGGTCGTGCTGGTGTGCGCCCACGCGGGGCTCAAGACCGGCGAGGACGGTCCGACCCACGCCGACCCGCAGGCCCTCCAGTTGATGCAGGAGAACTTCCCGCCCGGCACCGCCATCACCATCACGCCCTGGGACCCGGCGGAGATCTGGCCGCTGACCGCCACGGCGCTGGCGCGGCGCCCGGCGGTGTTCGCCCCGTTCGTCACCCGGCCGAACGAGAAGGTGCCCGACCGCGAGAAGCTGGGCCTCGCCCCGGCCGAGGCGGCGTGCAGCGGCGTCTACCGCCTGCGTGCGGCCCGGGGTCGCGCCGACGCCGCGCTGGTGCTGCAGGGCAGCGAGGTGACGATGGCCTTCGTCGGCGGCGTGCTGTCGCGACTCGAGCAGGAGGGCGTGGACCTCGACATCTACTACGTGGCCAGCGCCGAGCTGTTCGACGCGCTGCCGCCCGCGGAGCGGGAGCGCATCTTCCCCGAGGCGCGGGCGCTCGAGGCCATGGCCATCACCGGCTTCACGCTCGCCACCACCTACCGCTGGGTGCGCTCGGACCGCGGCCGCGCCGCCAGCCTGTACGCCTACTCGAAGGGGCACTACCTGGGCAGCGGTTCGGGACCGGCCGTGCTGCACGAGGCCGGGCTCGACGCCGACGGGCAGTACGCCGCCATCCGTCGCTTCCTCGACGGGAAGGCGCGCACGAAGTAGCCCGGACGGAGCCCGACGAGGTCCATGCGGTGGCCGGAGCGCTCCGGCCGCCGCAACGGCGCGCCGGGCCCCGCGGGTGGAGCGAGGATGCCCGGCGACCCGGGCAGGCACCCGCCCTGGCCATTCGCGAGCCGGGCCCGGGGTCGGCCCACCCCGGCGCGAACGCACTGCGGCCCGGGCCCCGCCGTACGCGGGTGACCCGGGCCGCTGGTCTGCGGTGATCGCCGATCCGCTAACCGACCTGGTTGGCCAGGTAGTTCTGCAGGCCCACCTGGGCGATCTGGTCGAGCTGCTCCTCGCCCCAGTCCACGTGCCCCTCCTCGTCCTTCAGCAACTGGAGGAACAGGTCCGCGCTGGCCTGGTCGCCCGCGTCGCGGCAGAGGGCGATGGCCTCGTTGTACGACTGGACCGCCCCCGCCTCGTCGTCCTTGTCGTTGGCGATCATCGCCGGGACGTCCTTGCCGATCTTCATCGGGTTGAGCTTGGAGACGATCGGCATGCCCTCGAGGAAGAGGATGCGACCGGAGAGCTTCTCGG